>CAZHYP010000025.1:0-11997 GCA_964536885.1 uncultured Gammaproteobacteria bacterium
TTACTGAAGAAAAAACCGAAGAGCAAGCTCAGTAAGAATTTATCAAAACAAAAAACACGCTAAGCGTGTTTTTTGAAGTTTAAGCTATGTTTATAGATACTCACGCCCATATTAATTTTGCCGACTTTAAAGAAGATGCTGATGAAGTTATTCGTCGCGCTTTAGATAATGATACCTGGATGATTTTAGTCGGTTCAGAATATAAAACCTCAACCAGAGCCTTAAATTATGCTAATAAATATCAAAAGGGTGTTTATGCTGCTGTCGGTTTGCACCCAATTCATTTAGAAGAACTTCGAGCTGAGAATCACGATGAAGATGGTAATTATAATTTTGTGACCCGCGCTGAAGATTTTTATTATGATAACTACGAAAAACTAGCAAAGTTTGAGAAAGTGATTGCTATTGGTGAAATTGGTTTAGATTATTATCATATTGACCCTACCAAAGATGCCCGAGAGATAAAACAGAAACAACAACAAGTAATGCTTCAACAATTATTGCTTGCTCGTCAATTAGATCTGCCGGTAATTATTCATTGTCGTCAGGCCCACGATGACTTATTGGCATTGCTTCAAGATTTTAGAAAAGTGTATGCCAATATTATTCCCAGCGACCGTCCTTGGGGGGTAATTCACTGTTTTTCTGGTGATGAGGATTTGGCTTGGAAATATTTTTCTTTGGGTCTTCTTATTTCCTTTACCGGGCTAATCACCTTCAGTCAAACTTGGGATGATTTAATTCGTAAGGTGCCAATTGATAAGATTATGATTGAAACTGACTCGCCTTATATGACCCCAGAGCCATATAGAGGGCACCGTAATGAACCAGTATTAGTCCAATATGTCGCTCAGAGAATCGCTGAAATTAAGAACATGAAGATTGAGCGAGTGGCTGAAATTACCACTGAAACTGCACGAAAATTATTTAAAATTTAAGCCAATTTAAAACAAAAACCACTGTAAAAGGTGGTTTTTTGTTGACAAAAATTAGATTATATATTATAATAAAAATACCATTAATTAGTATATTAACAACAAACACATAAAGTCATGAAAAAGCTGTTTATTTTGTTTTTTTCGGCCATTTTAGTTTATTTTGTTTATAGGGCCGCTGAATCTTCTAGTTCAGAGCTTTGGAGTATTGGTGGTTTTGTGGCCATGTTTCTGGTCACAATTATTCTGTATTATATCCTTTCTTTTATTGTTGATACGATTATCTCATTCAGAAAAGATCCGCTGACCATTATCACAAAAGCCCTTCCCAAGGATGCTGCCATCAAGAAGAATGGTAATATTGTGTCTGCTCATTGGATTAGATTAAAACATGGTGGTTATGAAGTGACCAACTGTGTCTTTGATCTTAAGACAGAAAAGGCAATCCATTACCAAGCCTTTACGGTTCCGGATACTTTTACCGGGACAATCTCAGAAGTGCTGGAAAGAATCCAAACCAAATAAGAAAAGCCCTCTGATTACATAACGTAATTCAGAGGGCTCTTTTTTTATCTCCAAAATTTTTTTAAATAAATAAAACACCCAAAATAATTAAACCTAAAATAATTCGGTACCAAGCAAATGCTTTAAAATCATTTTTCTGAACGTATTTTATTAAGAATTTAACACCAATAATTGCAGTAATAAATGAAGTTACAAAACCAATTAGCCAAACAACCAAAGTGTCACTGCTAATGATATTAGGATTTTTATATAAGTCTAAAACCGTGGCAGCGAGCATTGTTGGAATAGCCAGCAAGAAAGAAAATTCCACAATTGTTTTTCGTTTAATTCCTTGAGCGAGTCCGCCGATAATAGTGGCGCCTGATCGAGAAACACCTGGCACCATCGCTAGTGCTTGAACCGCTCCTAAAATAGCGGCTTGTTTATAGGTTATTTGATTTAAGTCTAAATCAGTTGCCTCTTCTTTAATATTTTTCTTGGCATACCAATTTTCAAAGAAATAAATAATAATACCACCAACAATTAAAGTAATAGCAATTACTAATAGGCTTTCCATTAAGTAATTTTTAACTATCTTATAAAAGGCTAAACCAATAATAGATGTTGGGATAAAGGCGGCGGCAATTTTCCAAATAATATTTATATTACTAAATACTCTTTTCCAATATAAAATTACTATCGATAAAATAGCGCCCAGTTGAATAGAAATCTCAAAACTTTTTAAAAATTCAGATGAAGGAATTTTTAAGAGTTCGCTAGTTAAAATTAGATGAGCGGTTGAAGAAATTGGTAAAAACTCGGTTAATCCTTCAACGATACCCATGATTAAGCTTTGTATAATGGTCATATAATTATCTGTTATCTCCAACGCCGTTTATTTTATCTCTTTCAAGGCGTGATTTAATTTTTAAAACATTAGTGCTGGCCACATCATCAAAATCAATTTGAAGCTCGGTGGCAAGTTGGGATAGATACCACAGAATATCACCCATTTCTTTTTTTATTTCTAACTTATCTTCTTCACTAATAATATTATTTTTGTCCCGCCAAATTTTTTTTACTTTGTCTGCTACTTCACCGGTTTCTCCAGCAAGACCCAAAATTGGGTAAATAACATTATTGCCTTTATCGGGGTAAATAGCGGTTTTATTAGTTTCCTCTTGGTAGTCGTTAAAAGTCATATGTTTATTGTTACTGCTTTATTTTAACCTAGTTAGCCAAATAAATAAACTACTTTAAAGAGGGGGCTTTTTTTGTTATAATAAGCATAAGTTAATATCTAAATTTTTATATTATGACTTGTAGTTCCAAAAAGAAAAAACCAGTCGTCGTGGCTGTTTCTGGATATTTTAATCCGCTCCACGTTGGACACCTTGATATGATTGAAATGGCTAAGAAATTGGGGGATAAGTTGGTGGTAATTGTTAATAATGATCATCAAGTTAAATTAAAGGGCAGCGTGCCATTTATGACCTTGGCTGACAGAGTGAGAATTATTAGTGCTCTAAGAGCTGTTGATGAAGTTTTTGTTTCAATCGATCGCGATAAGACTGTTTGTAAATCGCTAGCTAAAGTTTGTCCTGACATTTTTGCCAATGGTGGCGACAGACACACCCTAAACGACGTTCCTGAATTTCCAATTTGCCAAAAGTTAGGTATTTCGATGGTGGATGGCTTGGGAAAAAAGATTAGAGCTAGTTCAGAACTCATTAAAAAGGCGGCGGAGGCTAAGATTATTGCTGTTAAAAAATAATTTATGTTAAAAGGTTTAAAATTTTGCGCTATTGGTTTAGTACTTTTTGTAGTCATAGTTTTTTTGGCTGTTGGCTCTGTTTTTCGTGATAGCAAAATAAATAATTTATTTGATCGCGTTTTAGGTGTTAAAAAACCGGACCCGATTGTATATAAAGAAGAAAAAACTTTACGGATAATCGAGGGCTGGAAAAATTCCGACATTGCTAGCCTATTAGTTAAAAATAATTTGGCAACTGCCGATGAGTTTATTCAAGCTCAAAAGGATTATGATACTAGTCGCTTTTCTTTTTTAGCCGACAAACCAAAAAGTACCGATTTAGAAGGTTATTTATATCCAGATACCTATCGTGTTTTTGCATCTAGTACCGCTTCAGAAGTTATTACTAAAATGCTTTCTAACCTTGATCAAAAACTAACTCCTCAAATGAGAGCAGATATTAAAGCTCAGGGCAAAACGATAAATGAAATTTTAACCATGGCTTCGATTATTGAAAAAGAAGCGCCAATTTCCTACGCCAAAGGTGACAACCGAGATGCTAAGATAATTTCCGGAATTTTTTGGCACCGAATTGAAATCGGACAAGCGTTGCAGTCCTGTGCTACCTTAGCTTATGTTTTAGGTATTGATAAAGAACAATACAGTGCTGTCGATACCAAATTCGAATCTCCTTATAACACCTATTTAAATCCAGGATTACCTCCTGGGCCAATTTCAAATCCTGGGATTTTAGCAATTGAAGCGGCTATTTATCCAACGCCTTCAAATTATAATTATTTTTTAACCCCAACGGGTAGCAGTGATATTATTTACGCCGCTACTTACGAGGAGCATATACGTAATAAAAACAAATACCTTAAATAACTAATTTAAGTTTATTATGTTTGAACAAATTGATTCTCAGCGTCCAATTCAAGAAGAAAAAAGTGGCCTAAAATTATTTTTTGCAGAAAATAAGTTTTTAGTTATTGGTTTTTTAGTGGCGCTGGTAGTAATTATTGGTGTCTTATATTTCGTCTTTAATTTATTGGTTAGTGCCAAAAAAATTACGACCCCAGATACGCCAACTGTTAAGGTTTCAACAACTACTTTTGCGACTCTGCCAACTGAAGTTAGCACTAGCACCGAAAACGTTCAGGATTTATTGGTTTTAGAAGAGTTAGAAAAATATAATTTTGTTGATTTTTATCAAGAGCCAGCTCCGGTTCCCGAATTTAGTTTTAAAGATTATTCACTACCACTTAACGTTAAGATTGATGCTTTAAATTATTATGATATTTCTAGAAAACTGAGTTTGGATGGTGTTTTGGATAATATAAATAATAATGGTTTCTCAGTTTTAGAAAATCCAGCTAGCAATGAAGTGGTAGATTTTTATAGCGCTTATTCTTATCTAGCTAACAAGCAAGTACCACTACTTATTACTTCTGATTTTTTATTACACTATCATCAGAATGTTGTTAAGCAGGTCTTTAAAGATATTGAGGAAAATATTTTTTATGACAATCTGTGGCGTATCTCTAAAGTTTTGTACGAATCATCAAAAAATCGTTATGAAGCCCGCTTAGCTAAAATAGGAAATGTTAATGACCAGGTTTTAGAAGGGGAGAGATTGGCTACAGCCTATTTTGCTGTGGCTTTAAAGTTGCTAGAACCAGATTCTTCCCAAGTAGATAACACTGGCAAGGACGATACAAAATTCTCTCACGCTGATGCTACGGCTTTTTCTTTTACCATTTTGCCTTATTTGCAAAGTGACGCTGGGCAAGAAATAATTTTAATTAAAAAAGCTCAGGAAAATAAGAAATCACCAGTTCTTTTGTATAATCGCAATTATGCTGATTTCGTGGTTCCTGAAGAATATCGTCGTAGTGCTAAATTATATAATTTTTATTTAGCCAGCACTTGGCTGAACTCTGTTTTTCCTTTGGTGGTCAAAGATAAAGCTTGTCCTAATTGTTATCTAGACAAAGATGACGCCAGACTTAGTCTAATTGCTGCCACCTTTATTACTAAAGATTTTTCGGCTGACCAAGAATTAAAAAATCGCTGGGCCTTAGTTTATAAATTACTTTCTTATTCCAAGGGTCTGCGTGATGACTTAACTTATCGCAATTACGATGAGGTCACTAAAAGTTTGTTCGGTGACTCTTATGACCCAGAACTTATTTTTGCCGAGGATAATGCCGATGCAAGTAAAAATATTGATAAGCTTCGTAGTGCCTTACTAGCTTTAAACTTCAATAATTCCAAAGGAGCTCTCGATAAAAACAAAGAAAAAAATCGTTTAGGCTTTAAATTATTGTCCGATTATTATTACCCAAATGATTACATCTTTGGTAATTTAACAGGTGAATCAATTGGAAAATATTCCGGAGAAAGAGCAAGTTCTTCAAATATTACTATTTGCACAAATGATAAAAATCGCTGCAATGGTTTTGGTTTAGATATTATTGGTCTTATTTCTGACAAATTAAGCAATTCAGCCAATTGGCTCGAGAATACTAAATTCTCTAAGTACAACGAAAAGTTTACTGCCCTTAAGACGGAAATTAAAAACGCTCCAGTGTGGCACACCAATAATTTTTGGTCGATGCTTGGTGCTATTAAAATGGTTTTTGAGAATAACAACAGTCAAATGCAAGCTTATTCTAGAACCAGTAATTGGCAAGATCGCTTAATAAATACCGCAGCAGCATCCTGGGTCGACTTTCAATTACCATTAGAACAGTTAGCTCCTGTTGGTATTTCTGGTAAATCGGGTTTATCTAGTGAAGTTTCTTTTAATGATAATTATTATATTGAGCCAAATTATGTTCTAGTTCAAAAACTAATTTCTGATAATGAAATGTTATATGGCATGCTTAATGTAATGGGAGTTAGCAAACAAGTTACTTCAGTGGCGGTTAATTTAAAAGAAGAAAACAATCAACTTAGAAGAATTTCCGACTTAATAAAAAAAGAACTAAACGGGGAAGCGCTTAGTTCGGATGATCAAAATGTTATTAATGCGTTTGCGAGACAATATAAATTAACTCAAAATCCTAGTAATCAGCTTTATTTAAAAGCAGGCAGTAATAGTTTATATGAAACTATCGGAGTTAAACTGATGGCTATTGTTTATCAATTAAACGAGGGCAAGTATATTGCTATTGGACCAATCTTTTCTTATCAAGAAAAACGTTAGTTATTAAATTTAAACACATAAATTTCGCCGCCATTTATTTCCCAGTAAGTGTCGGCGTTTATTTTTGCTTCAGCAATAATTCGACTGCTAAGCCACCAGTATTTGCTAACAACAAAATAAGATTCATCGACTCCTACAAAATTCATGGCCTCAGTCATGGTTTTTCGACTAGGGTTCTCATTTACCATTTGCAAGTAATATTGATAGAGCTGACCTCCGGTTGGAATTGGATAAAAGAAAATTTGCTCTTCTCCAACTTTGAAATAATGATCAAAACCTAGTTCTTTAAGTGAGGCCACGCTGGTTTGTTGATTAGCTAAAACGATGTAAAGATTATTTGTTTGACTATCTATAGAGCGAACTGCTTTAATGTCAGCTTCGGAGACACTATAACCTCTAGAGTTTGTATAAGCATCAAGTCGTGGATAAGACAGATAAAGGGCGGCGGTAATTAATAAAGTAATAATAATTAAAGCCCCAAAGATTGCCGATCGAGAACTTCGCCAAATTTTAGTGGCTAGATAATCAAGACTTAAAATTATTGCCGGCATAGCAAATAAGCCGATTAAAATTGGTAATCTGGAAATATAATTATCTCTTTCGTAATCTATTAAGAAAGCAAAAGACAGTGAGGCACTGAGCAAATAACCAATTAAGAGAGCGCTCATCATTCTGGTAAACAGTTTTGCTTCATCTTTATTCTTTTTAAACCAAATAATAAAACCAGTAATTGTTAAAATAATAAAAATAAATAACCAATTGTTATTTAAGAGGTAAGGGAAGTTAAGTACAAAGTTACTTAAGTTAGTGCTGGTATGACTAATATTAAAAACTTGTAGGAGCCTGCTAAATGATATTGATAAATTTTGCCACGATTGACCAGTTACCACCGCAAAAGATAAAGGAAGTGATATAGTCGCCCCAAACCACAAAGCAATGTTGTAAAATTTATACCAGAAAGTTTTTAGATGATCTTTTATCTTCAGAAGTTCATATAGAGCTACAAAAAATAAAGCTGGTAGACCGCTAAGCGGGTGAATTGATAATGTCGCTAGTCCTAGCAAAGCTGGTAAATAATTGGATTTATTAGACAGTGAATAGAAAATTATTAACAACAACCAGAGATAGGTCAGATTTTGTGGGGTGCTTAAAATGAATAGATTGAGAGGTAAAGCAAGTAGAGCTAAAACAATCATTGAAGCTTTTTTTGTTTCCCCGTGTGACTTGATAAAAGATAAGATGGCTCCTGGCAAAAATAGAGCAGCGAGAAGTGGTACTAAAATCTTGTTAAGCAGATAAATTGAAACTCCGCTTAGTTTGTGAATAATAACTATTAAAGAATACTGTCCGAGATAATATAACGGTTTAGGATCAACATAACCTTTCTTATCAATTAGCTCCATGGTAGCTTGATGAATGAAAGGGTCAAAGCCGTAGCCGATTTTGTAAACAATAATAGCAATGCTTAAGGCTAAAAAGTAGTGAAGACGTAGCAACCATAGTTTAGTGTTGGCAGTTAGTCTTCTATTTAATACAAAAAACAACCAAGCCGTTGCTAGTCCATAAACCCAAAAGAATTTTTTAGAGACCAAAAGCCAAGGAGAGATTAGGGCGGTGTCGCTAATACCTTTAGATAGCAGTGTAAAAGCACTAATAATCAGGAGCCCATAGATAAAAATCGGCCAATAGGTAAGAAAAAAGCTTTTTTGAGGAATTATTTTATTGTTATTTTGACTTTCGCTGTTATCTGGCCAAAATTTAGACTTAAAATAGAAAGAACCAGCACTTAAAATCAAGGTAATTATTACTCCGAGCCAATTGAGGCTATAAAAATAATAAACCAAGGCACCCCAAATCATTATTAGGCTGATGGCAATTAAGCTGTTTTCTTCTAATTTTAGTAATATTTTTTTCATGTGTTTGGTGTTTCGGTTACTATTTTACTCGTTATTTTAAATATAGCAAATTCTTGCTAAAATTGGTATTTTTTTATACTATTAAGAGTATGAATAAGAAAATTTTTAAGCTTGATTTTAATTTTTTAGTGGCTATTTTGTTAGCCATCGCTTTTTTTGTAGCTACTTCTAGCTATAATTTTATCACTCAACGTGACGGCACGGTTAAATGGAATTCGCCAGACGAAACCGCTAATTATTATTTTGCTAAAAGTTACGCCACGGATCATAGTTTGTCAAAATTTGAACCTGCTAATGTTGCCGCTTCTGATTTAGTAATTCCTCGTAGTCTTAGGTCTGATAATGGCTGGATTAAGCCCGTTAGTTTTTTAGGTATTATTTTAATTTATGGCGAGATTGGTAATTTAACGACACCAGCTGTCATTCCATATCTAACACCATTTTTTGGCGCCGTCGGAATTATCTTTTTTTATTTGTTGGTTAAGCGTCTATTTAATTCTAGAATTGGTTTGATATCAGCTGCGCTATTAACGATTTTTCCGGTTTATATCTATTACTCAGTTCGTAGCATGTTTCATAACGTTCTTTTTCTAGTTTTACTTATTATCGGTTTTTATTTTTTAATAAGAACTTTGGACAAAGCTTATTCTTATCATCTTAAGCCAAAGTTAATTAGTTTTAAAATACCAAAAAACGTTCTTTCTGGTTGGCTGTTTACTTTTTTATCGGGAATTTTTATTGGACTAGCGGTTATTACTCGTTCTTCGGAATTACTATGGCTTGCTCCAGTTTTATTTATTATTGTTTTATTTTACGGTTGGCGTTTGGGCTTTTCTCGTTTGCTACTTTTTGCCGGAGGAATTGGTTTAGGAATGCTACCAGCTTTTTATTATAATCAAATATTATATCAATCACCTTTTTATGGTGGTTACGGACAAATGAATCAGTCTCTCGCTGATATTTCCTCTGCTGGCTCAGAGTTAATTAAACACACAGTCGCTTCTCAGGTAAATGTTTATCAAGAACTTATTACCAAGATTTTCAAAAACGTTTTCTTTTTTGGTTTTCATGTTGGACAGTCACGAGAAATGTTCACCTATTATGTAGTCCAAATGTTTCCGTGGCTTACTTGGTTGTCGGTTTTGGGTGTTACTGGTCTGGTGATTTTAAATTTTTCAAAACCACGTAAAAAATATTTTGTCTATCTTTTAGTTTGGCTTATTTTGTCGGTTATTTTAATTTTATACTATGGCTCGTGGCGGTTTACTGACAACCCCAATGCCGCCAGCCACACTATCGGCAATTCTTATACCAGATATTGGTTGCCAATGTACTTGATGGGACTACCAATGGTGGCGCTGGCTATCGAGCTCAGTTTTAAAGGCTTTTTCTTCTTATTTAGAAAGAAAAGAATCTATCGTTTGTTGGTTTCAGGTGGAGCAGTGGTAATAGTATTTTTAATTGCCATCTCATCTATTAATTTTTTATTATTTGGTTCCGAGGAGGGTTTATTTAATCTATACTACAATACCCGAGAAGATAAGCGCCTTGGCGGAATGGTTTTAAAGCTAACACCAGACGATGCTATTGTGGTTACTCAGTATCATGATAAAGTTTTATTTCCAGAACGTCGTATTTTTATGGGCAGAATGGAGGAAGAGAATTATTATCCATATGTAGCTAAATTATTGAATCATTATCCAGTTTATTATTTTAATTTTTCTTACACCCCTGAAGCCGTTGCTTATTTAAATAATGGCAGACTGGCTAAATATAATATTAAAATGGAACTAGTTAAGAAAACTGGTGGTAAATTCTCTCTGTATAAACTATCTAAAACTACAAAAACAAATGTTAAATAAAAAATATTATCACTTAATTACCATTGGTTGTGCGATGAACAAAGCGGACAGTGAAAGGGTCGCTAATTTTTTAGAAACCAATAACTATCAGGTTAAATCAGATTGGCAAGAGGCCGATATTATTATTTTAACTACTTGCGGGATTCGTCAGTCAGCTGAAGACCGGGTTTATGGACTGGTTAATCAAATTAGAAAGACTAATCAGAAAGCGGCCGTTGTAATTACTGGTTGTTTATCTAAGCGTAAAGACGTGATGCGCCGACTCGTTGGTCAGGTAGATTTATTTATGCCGATTAATGAGCTGCCGAACATGTTTGAACTTTTAAAGTCAGCTAAACCAGAAACTGTGTTAAGTTTTGATCAGGTAAGAGAAATCGGTGGTGAAAAATATTTATCAATTATTCCAAAACATGAGAGTGAATATACCGCTTGTGTGCCGATTGGTAATGGTTGTAATAATTTTTGTTCTTACTGTGTTGTGCCTTATGCCAGGGGCCGTGAAGTCTATCGCAGCGCTGATGAAATAATTTCCGAAGTTAAATCACTGGTTAAAAAAGGTTATAAAGAAATTATCTTACTGGCTCAAAATGTTAATAGTTATAAAAGTGATAAATATAATTTTCCTAAATTGTTAATTGAGTTAAATAAAATCCCTGGTCATTTTTGGATTCGCTTTGTTTCTAGTCATCCAAAAGATTTAAGCGATGAACTAATTGCCGCTATTGGGTCATGTGAAAAAGTGGCTAGTCATTTACATATTGCGGTTCAATCTGGAGATAATAAAATATTAGAACTGATGAACCGTAAATATACGGTGGAACATTTCCGTGATTTAATTACTAAGGTAAGAATGGCTAAGCCTGGAATTTCAATTACCACTGATTTAATTGTTGGTTTTCCTGGTGAAACAAAAAGACAATTCAACGCGTCGGTTAAATTGTTTAAAGACTTAAAATTTGAAATGGGTTATGTATCTCAGTATAGTCCACGTCCCGGAACAGTTTCTTGGAATATGAAAGATGATGTTAGTCGGGAAGAGAAGAAAGAACGAGATAAAATTATCACCGAGATTTTAAAAGCTACTAGTCTAGAAGCTAACAAAAAATTAGTGGGGCAAGAAGTTGAAATTTTAGTTGAGGGAACTAAAAAAGATGGTAAGTTTTATGGTAAGACTTCTAGTTCCAAAAACGTTTCTTTTATAACCGATAAAAAGCCAGAAGAATTAATTGGTCAGTTTGTAAAAGTTAAAATAAAAAAAGCCCTGACTTTTGGGCTGGACGGAGAAATGATTTAATTATATGTCAAAGATGATGGTTAACAAACCAAAAGTACTAGTTATTTTAGGTCCCACCGCTTCGGGAAAGACCTCTTTAGGCGTGAAATTGGCTGGTAAGTTAAAAGGGGAGATTATTTCAGCGGATTCTCGTCAGGTATATCGCAACATGGATGTTGGCACTGGTAAGGATTTGGGAGAATATGGCAAAATTCCGTATCATTTAATTGATGTGGTAAACCCAGAAGAAGAATTTAATTTAGCCAAATATCAAAAACTGGCAGGTGAAGCCATTAAAGATATATTATCTCGAGGCAAACTGCCAATTATTGTCGGCGGCACTGGCCTTTATTTACAGGCTATTGTTGATGGTTATGATTTAGATAAGAATATCCCTGATCCAAAAAGACGAGCGGAGTTAACCGCCATGTCAGTCGCTGAACTATACAAAATACTTGAAAAAGAGAAACCCGAATTTGCTGCTAGTATCAATAATAGTGACAAAAATAATCCTCGCCGCTTAATTCGTTATATTGAGATTATGGA
>CAZHYP010000026.1:0-11046 GCA_964536885.1 uncultured Gammaproteobacteria bacterium
CTGGGTCGGAAAAAAATATCGACCACCTATTATCAAATCCTGATTTTGCTTTTATTAATTATGATTTAAGTAATCCTTTGAACTTAGAGTCTGTTAAAGAGCTGGAAAAATTTAAGATTCAATTTCAGGGTGTTCAGGAGATTTATAATTTAGCTTGCCCAATGTCGCCTCGTAACTTCTTGAATAATAGAATTGCTACCTTAGATGCTAATTCTTTGGTGATGCGCAACCTCCTTGATTTAGCGGTAAAAAATGGTGCTAAATTTTTACATTTTTCTTCTTCGGTTGTTTATGGTGCGCGTGATGTCAATAACGTTGGTCACAAGGTAAAAGAAACCGAGCTTGGTCTCATTGATAATTTATCTGACAGAAGTTGTTATGATGAAGGTAAAAGATTCGCTGAGACAATGACCAAGTGTTATCGTGATGTCTATAAAGTAGATGCTAAAATTATTCGCTTGTTTAGAGTTTATGGCCCACGCATGAGTATGGATGATGACCAGTTAATTCCCGATTTAATTAGCGCCGCTTTAGATAACAAAGATTTAATAATTCCTGGTGATCGTAATTTTTCTTCATCGTTTTGTTATGTTGAGGATGCCGTTGATGCCGCTCTTAAGATAATGAGCTCCGACATTGCTGGTCCAATTAATATTGGTTCTGATGTTGATGTTAATTTAACCGATTTAGCGCAGATGATTATCAAAGAAACAGAATCGACTTCGCAAATAAATTATTCCGATTCCCATTTGTTTATGACCGAATTATTATTGCCTGATATTTATCAAGCTAGAAATGAGCTTGGTTGGATGCCAATTGTAACACTAGAAAATGGCATTAAAAAAACCATCTTCTCTCTGCAGGCAAGTAATCGCCTCCAAGGATTTAATGGTTAATAAAAATCTCGGCCTTGGCCGAGATTTTTTATAGAAGCGAGAGAATTTCTTGAGCATAAGATTTGATGTCGGGCGATTTCAAGGTGGCACCATTTTCTAAAAATTGCTCAATCGTCATCACTAAACTATCTAAGTTATCTGGTTCAAAAAGTAGGCCACCAAATCTTTCTATTAGTTCCGGAATACCACCTAAATTGGCTGCGATAGCCGGTGTATTAACAGCAGCCGCCTCGTAGATGACAGTTGGTGAGTTTTCATAACAACGAGAAGGAATTATGACCGCCAAAGAACGACTTAATAAGTCACTTACTTCTTCTGGATTTTTGCGACCCAAAACTTTTAAATTTGTAGTTTCCTCGATCGTTAGTGACCCGCCACCAATAATTAAAAAATTGTAATCAGTAAATCGGGCAGCGGCTTTGATAAACAAATCTACTCCTTTGTGATATTCCACTTGTCCAACAATAAGAAAGCTATTATTTTTTTCTTGCAGAGTAGTGTTTTTGTGAATAAAGGGATTAGCAATCACTTGTGTTTTAGTATTTTTAAATAATCCTTGTTTTTTGTGCAGTTCAAGTAGCCAGCTCGATGGTGAAACTACTACTGGAGACCCAATTAAGCTACTGGTAATCTTTTGATAAATTTTAGCAAACAAAGAATTAATAATTCCTTCGTGTCCAAAATACATCAAACCCGATGGGTGAAGCAATTGAATGTCGTGTAAAACATGAATATGACGAGCTCCAGAGTTTTTAATTGCTCGAGAGGTTAACAGTCCTAGCCCCATTAAATTATTAGTAATTACTAAATCTGGTTTTTCATTTTTAAAAATTTTATTTAGCTGAGAATATTTTTTTAAATTAAATAAATTACTTAGTTGCCAAATGAGACGATAGATGACAGAGAAGTGGCCAAGTTCACTGTAATTAGATGGTAAATAATAAGCCCCCGGTTCTTCGTTATCTTTTTTTGCTTTCGGTCGAGTGCTAATTACAAAAACAGTATGACCTAAACTTTTTAGTTCATCATTTAATAATTCAACAATGCGTTCCGCACCGCCTCTTTGATAAGGTTTATATAAATTGTTGATTAAACCAATTTTCATAAAAAAACCTTTTTTAATTTATCAGCAATATTTTCGAGCGAATAGCGGGAGACCGCATATGACCGAGCACTTTTTCCCATTGCTTGTCTTTTTGGTTCGTTGCCGATTAGTTTCGCAATTTTCTCGGCTAAATCTTGAGCATTGCCAGGTTCAGCCAGCAGTCCGTCAAGTTCGTTGCGAAATACTTGTCTAACTCCAGGCAGGTTTGAAGCGATTACTGGTACACCACAAGCCATCGCCTCAGTTAGCACTAAGCCAAAAGCTTCATGACGATTAATTGATGGCAGAATAAAAATATCGGAAGTTTGATAAGTTCTGACTAAAGAATCCTCTTCAAGTCGTCCTAAAAATTTAACTTTGCGATTTAAACCAAGAGTATTTACTTGTTCTTGGTACATTTCCATCAAGTTTCCAGAACCGACAATATTTAAGCGCCAATATTTGTGTTCCACTTTTGTTAGAGCTTCAAACAAAACTGATAAGCCTTTGAAATAATGAGCACTGTCTAATCCGCCAACAAAAAGCAAATTAACTTGTCCGCGCTTAATAAAATTTTTAGTAACAAAATTTACAATCTCTTTTGTTTTGGCAATCAGTCCACGACCACCATCTGGTATTTTGGGGCTATAAAGATTGGTATCTAAACCGAAAGGAATCTCTTGGAACTTTTTTGGGTGCTGACTTATTAATTTATTTAATTCTCCGTTTTTTACGTAATCTAGACTACCGACAGTAATTGTTTTTGCTCTTTTAAAAAGAGCTTCTCTAATTAATAGACTAGGCCAGGCTAGTGGTTTTAAAAACCAAGCTAGGTCACTAGTGTCCATGTGATAATGGATAATCAACTTCTTTTTTGGATGAAGTAATAAAAATAGCCAGACAACTTCGCTAGCGCCAAAAAAAGGATAGTGAAGATAAACGCAATCAAATTTGTTTAACGAAAACAAAAGAGAAAAGGGAAGTCCGCCATGACCGTAGCGAAAAACCGGATTTAAATATTTAATACTTTCCGAACTGATAGCCTTTTCAATTTTTGGTTTCAAGGTAAAAGTAGTGACTTGATGTTCACTTTCTAAAATATCAGCAAAGCGTTTAGCACTTTGGCCAATACCACCAGAATATGGAGGATAGGCGCAGACTACTTGAGCAATTTTCATAGTTTAATCGTTCTTTTTTAGTAAGGCCATTTCACGGTTTAAGTCTGTTAGATCGCGATCTAATTTTGCCAAGCTAAGTCTGAGTTTAAAAATAAAATAGAATAAGACTAAAGTGGCACAGTAAAAAAGGAGATTGATACCACTAGCCGAGAAACCGAAAGAGGCAGCTAGTTTATCTAACTCTTTTAAGAAAATAATTGCTAAACCGGAAATCACCCAAAAGCTTAGCCAGAGATAAAATTCATTACCGCTTACTGCTTTTTTCTTTTTTTGTTTAATTAAGCGATAAATAAAAAAACCAATGATTACTAGAGCGATTATTTGTTGTAGGGTTATCATATTATTTAATGAAGTTATGAATAAGTAAGTCTTTAATAATTTTAAATCCACCACCAAAGCTTTGTCCGAATTCATGATAGGTGACGGTAATTGGAACTTCTATTACTTTAGCTTTTGTTTTTACTACTTTGTAAAGAATTTCACTGCAATGAGCCATGCCACGATTTTCGATTTTAATTTGTGACAGAGTTTTTCTATTCATGGCTCTAAAACCACTTTGCGGATCGCTCATTTTAATGCCAAAGAGACGATTAATAAAACGAGCCAGTGGCATAATAATAAATCTTTTCGCAAACGGAAAGTTGGCGCTGCCTAAAAATCTCGAACCGAAAACAGCATCAGCTTCTCTTTTCTTTATGGGTTCTACTAAGCTGGTTATTTCCTCAGCTTTGAATTGATCATCAGCATCAAAATGAACAATAATATCCGCTCCGTGTGCCAGGGCGTATTCATCTCCAGTTTGGAGGGCTGCTCCTTGCCCACGATTAATAGGGTGGTGGATAGCCACGGCTTTTGTTTGGCTTATTAAATCAAAAGTATTATCACGTGAACAATCATCGACAACAATCAATTCGTCGACTAGAGGAATAACTTTCTCAATTACTAATTTTATTTTCTGAGCTTCGTTGTAAGCAGGAATGACGCAACTTATTTTCATAATTTTTTATCTGAAGCAGATTTATGCTCGGCAATGTATTTACTTATCGATATTAAACCATTGGCAGCTTTTTGCAAAATATCGGAAGCGAGAGTTGATAAGACATTTATTTCTTGATGTCTCATCTCAATTAAATTAAAGGAAGCTATCTGGCCAACGGCTCCAGAATGATTACATTTTTTACAACCGGTACTGGAAAAAAACCTTTTTAGTTTATAGGATTTATTAGTCGGCCAATATTTAGCTATTAATTCCTCAGATTCATTTACTAAACAGGCCTTTAAACAATGAGGGCAATTTTTAGTTAATAATTTTTGGTAAATTAGTAGAACAGGAAAATCTTCCCCGTTAGATATTTTTTTAACTCTTTCAACTAATGACAGAGCATCAATACTATTAATGCTGGCAATTATTAATCGTCCGTCTTGGGCGGCTTTAAAAGATTCTTCCAATAATTCGTTGCTAGCATCATCGATGCCAATCACCTCGCTGTCGCTTTTTAACACTCGGTGTAAGTCAGATAATCTTTTTTCTCCTTGGCTAACAATTTTGTTTATTTCATCCAATTCTAATTCGGAATGCTTTTCGAGCAAATAACAGGTTCTTTCTTCTTTATTAATTTTCTGTAGTAGGGAATAGAGAGTGGTGGTTTTTCCTTGATTGTCACCGCCGCCAATTATTATCAGTCCGCGTCGTCTTTTAATAAAACTTTCCAAAATCTTTTTTTCGTTACGCCCTAAACCTAAACGAGATAGCACCATTACTTTTTTTGTTTTGGTAACAGTATTTATTACCACTTTTTCTCCATTCTCGTGGGGGATGATAGAAATCTTAAAGGCCGAGTCTTTATCTTTAAAATAAGTGCTGCTGGCCAAATCGGTAGGAGCAATGGAAAGTAGTTTTCTGTAAGCTATTCCCAGTTCATTTTCCAGTTTAGCTGGTAGCTTTAATTGATGTTTTGCTAGACCGTTTTCGCCATATAGAACATGACTTCCATCTTTTTGAAAGATGGTTAAATCTAAAAGTTCGTTTTGCTTAGCGTAAGCTAATAATTTTTTGATAATTTTGGAATTCATATGTTTATTATACATTATTTATATTATTTTTAAAATGTGTTAGAATATTAGAGTAAATTGTGTTTAACCCCATTTTAGCTAGTATTATGTTATATTCTAAGCTTTACGAACGTTTTTATTCTCTTCGCATTAAAATCGCCAATACTACTGGCGAATTTTTTAGTTTTCACCCTAATCGCCTTTATTTAGGAGCCGCCGCCATCGCTCAGGGGGCTTCTTGGTGGTTGGCATCATACATATACAGAAATTTGGCCGGTGATTTGTTAGTTTTACACTACAATGTTGATTTTGGTATTGATTGGATAGGTGATCAAAATTTAATTTTTTATTTTCCTTTAATAGGGCTCAGTTTTTTATTAGTTTCTATTATTTTATTGTTTATTTTTGGTCCAGGTCGCAATTTTAGAATCCAATCTCACTATTTGATGGGAGGAATGATTCTTGGTAATTTAGGCATGCTAGCGGCTCTAACTTTAGTTTATATTATCAATTTTAGATAAATATTGTATGCAAGATTTTTATATCATTAAGGTCCTTTTGTTTTCGGCAAGCGCTTTTTTATTTGCTATTTTCGTAACGCCAATTTTAACTAATTTCCTCTATAAATATCGCCTTGGTAAAAAAATCAGAAACAGTGGCGAGACTCCGGTTTTTAGTAAACTTCATGCTCATAAAGAAGGCACTCCGACAATGGGCGGCATTCTAATTTGGGGCACGGTTTTAATTTTTTCTTTATTCTTTTATTTCTTACCACAAATTTTTCCAATCAGTATTTTAAAACATTTGAATTTTTTAACTCGTTCGGAAACCTTATTGCCACTTGGTGCTTTGGTGGCCTCAGCTCTTATCGGTTTGTTTGATGACTGGTTGGATGTTCGCGGTAAGGGATCATTTGGCGGCGGCGGTCTTAATATGAGACATCGATTACTTATTTATACAGTAATCGCTTTAATCGGTGCTTTGTGGTTCTACTTCAAACTTGATTGGTCGGTTTTGCATGTTCCATTCCTTGGTAATTTAGAAATTGCTTGGTGGTATATTCCAGTTTTCATATTCATTGTGGTAGCCACCGCTTTCTCAGTTAACGAAACTGATGGCCTTGATGGTCTTGCTGGTGGAACACTGCTTATCTCCTTTGGTGCTTATGGAATAATGGCTTTTGTAATGGGTCGTTTTGAGCTAGCTACTTTCTGTGGCGTTATCATCGGCGCACTGCTGGCCTTTTTATGGTATAACATTCCTCCAGCTCGTTTTTATATGGGAGATACTGGATCAATGAGTCTTGGGGTCACCTTGGCAATTATTGCACTCCTTACTAATAATGCTTTACTTTTGCCACTAATTGGTTTTATTTTTGTAGTTGAATCAATCTCAGTTATTATCCAACTTACTTCAAAGAAACTAAGACATGGAAAAAAAGTTTTTTTATCATCTCCAATCCATCATCACTTTCAGGCGGTTGGCTGGTGTGAAAGTAAAATTGTGATGCGTTTTTGGGTAGTTGCTGGTGTGATGGCTATTATTGGTTTAGTGGTATTTTTACTTGATAAGAATTTTTAAAAATGTTTTTTTCTAAAACAATCAAAAATCTTTTCGCACCCAAGAAGGGTGAGCATGAACCCGATAAAAAATTAATCGGTGCTTTGGGCGTGATTTTAGTTTTTGGTTTGGTGATGTTATCTTCTGCTTCTTCCGTTGTTTCCTATGCTAAGTTTGGTAACAGTTATAATTATTTTCTTCATCAATTACTCGCTTTAGCTATTAGTTTGGTGGTCATGTTTGTTGTTTCTAAAATTGATTATCACTTTTGGAGAAAATATGCCGGCGCTTTTTTAATCGCCTCCGTTATTTTATTACTTCTAGTTTTTATTCCGGGAATTAGAGCAGAGTTTGGTACTTCTCGCAGTTGGATTAATCTTTTTGGTTATTCTTTTCAGCCATCAGAACTGGTAAAAATTACTTTTTTAATTTATCTAGCCACTTGGCTTGAAGCTAAGAAGGGACAGCTTGGTAGTTTTGAAAGTGGTGTCTTTCCTTTTTTAGCTACTCTTAGTGTTATCGCTGGACTAATGCTTCTGCAGCCTGATTTAGGAAGTTTACTTATCATTGCTTCTTCAGCAATTGTTGTTTTCTTTGTCGGTGGTGGAAACTTTAAACACATTTTAATTACTAGTCTATTGGCGGTGCTCGTTTTATTTTTGGTTTTATCTCTTAAAACATCTTATCAAAGCGATCGTTTTAAATGTTATCAAAACCCTGGATATGATACTCAAGATGAGTGTTATCAAATTAACCAATCGTTGATTGCAGTTGGCTCCGGTGGTTGGTTTGGGCGTGGACTGGGGCAGAGTAGACAGAAGTTTATGTATTTGCCTGAAGTTTGGGGCGATTCTATTTTTCCAATTATTGCCGAAGAGATTGGTTTTATATTTAGCAGCACTTTGCTTTTGCTTTTGTTATTTTTGTTTTATCGAATTTTACAGGTGGCTAAGAATGCACCGGATTCATATGGCACCTCACTGGCAGTGGGTGTAGTTTCTTGGCTCGCCATTCAGTCATTTTTAAACATCGGTGGACAACTTAATTTAATTCCCATGACCGGTGTGCCGCTACCGTTTATTTCAGCTGGTGGATCTTCCGCTCTGTCGTCACTGATTGCTTTAGGTATCGTGATAAATATTAGTAAACAAACTCGTAGTTTAAAGTAATATGGATAAAAAGATTAAAATAATTTTATCGGGTGGTGGCACTGGAGGAACAGTAACTCCTTTGTTGGCGATTGCCAGAGAATTTTATCGTAAGTATCCCAATACTTCTTTTTTGTTTTTAGGAACTAGTAATGGTCCTGAAAAAAATTTAGCTTTAGAAGTTTCTAAAGAATTGCCACTTATTTTTAAATCAATGTTATCAGGGAAGTGGCGTCGTTATGCATCGATTAAAAATTTTACGGATCTTTTTAATATTGGTGGCGCTTATTTTCAGAGTCTATATTTACTTAAAAAAGAGCGTCCCGATTTAGTTATTTCGGTTGGTGCTTTTGTGAGTGTGCCACTAGTTTGGGCAGCAAAATTATTACGAGTTCCTGTTTTGATTCACCAACAAGATATGCGTCCCGGACTCGCTAATCGTTTGATGGCTGGCGCTGCTAGTGTAATTACCGTTACCTTTGAAAATTCTCTTAAAGTTTATGGTGCCAAGGCGGTTCTTACTGGCAATCCTTATTCTTTGCCATCACTACCAAGCAGAGAATCTTTATTTAAAAAATATAATTTAGATTTAGATAGGCCACTAATTTTAATTTTTGGTGGTGGCACTGGTTCAGCTTCAATTAACGAAGCCGTTAAAAATAATTTAACTGACCTGCTAAGCCTTACTCAAATAATTCATGTTGCTGGTGAAGGAAAATTGATTACTGAATCACAACCCGGTTATCATTGTTTTGAATTTCTTAGTCATGTCGACTTATTGAGTATTATGTCGGTTAGTGATATTGTGGTTTCTCGTCCTGGACTCGGAACTTTAACGGAATTATCGGCTCTTAAGAAGGTTAGTATCTTGGTACCAATGCCAAATAGTCATCAAGAGGATAACGCCGAGGCCTGTGCTAATGCGGGTGCCGCAATTTATATTGAACAAAAAGATTTAGATAATAAATTAGTTAGAACGATTAGTGAATTATTAACCGATGATAGTAGAATGACAGAGTTGAAATCTAAAATGGCAATGATTATTAAATCCGGTGCCGCTGATACAATTGTTGATTTAAGTTATAAGCTTATTAAATAAAAATATGGCTGGCGTTTTAGCAAAATACCAAAAGGTTTATATGGTTGGGATTAAAGGAGTGGGCATGACAATGCTGGCTCAGTTTTTGAAAGAAAAAGGTTCAAATGTAAGCGGCTCAGATATTCCTGATACTTTTTTGACTGATAAAGTTTTAAAAAAAGAAAAAATAAAAGTTTTTGCTAAATTTGATGTTAAAAATATTCCCGCAGGAGTCAATCTGGTTATTCACTCTTCGGCTTATAATCCCGAAAACAATATTGAACTTTCTTATTTAGTTAAACAGAAAAAAGTTCGTATTTTAAATTACGCTTCGGCACTTGGCGAAATTTTTAGTGCTTATCAAGGAATTGCGGTTTGCGGTAGTCACGGGAAAACCACTACCTCAGCTTGGCTCGGTTATGTTTTGTCTCGTGCTAAATTAGACCCTAATGTTTTAGTGGGTTCTAGTGTGCCTCAGTTTAAAAGCAGTGGACTAGTTGGCTCTTCTAATTTATTTGTAGCGGAGACTGATGAGTACCAAAATAAATTACAATATTTCTCACCATATGGTGTAGTGTTAAACAATATTGATTACGATCATCCAGATTTTTTCAAAACTAAAACGGCCTATTTCAAGGTTTTCAAAGATTTCGTGATGAAAATTCCACGCGATGGTTTTTTAGTGGCTAATCACAGTGATAAACAAATTCGTTCTTTGTATTCCAGTAACAAGGGTTGGTTACTTAATTATTATTTTGTTGATGATGAATCAGATTATTTAAAGAAAAGAGCAAAAGTAAAATTTATTGCTTACGATCATCGCATCGAAAATGGTTTTCAGTATTTTAAGGTGGGCGGTTTGGGTGAATTTAAAATTAAAATGTTGGGTCGTCATAATATTTATAATGCTCTAGCGGTGCTTGCTGCTTCCTATGCTTTAGGATTGGAAGTTACTGAAATTAAAAAACACCTGGCTACTTTTTTAGGTACTACTCGCCGGGCGCAGTACTTAGGCGATTTTAAGACAGTGCCAATTTTTGATGACTATGCTCATCATCCAACCGAAGTGATAAGTACTATTTCCGCTTTTAAAGACGCTTACCCTGAAAAGAAACTAGTAACCGTTTTTCATCCTCATACGTTTACTCGCACTCTGGCTTTGTTTGATGATTTTAAGAAAAGTTTTAGTGGCGCTGATGAACTGATTATTATTGATATCTATGGTTCGGCTCGTGAGACTCAGGGCGGAACATCAAGCAAAGAATTAATTAAGGCAATTAAAGACTGGAATAAAGAGCAGGGCATTCGTCAAAAAGTGATTCACCAAACTGATTTAGCCTCCGTTGAAAAATATTTACGAGAGAACTTAAAGGCTAATGATCTATTACTACTTATGGGAGCAGGGGATATATTTAGGGTGGGAGAAAAGTTACTTAAGAAATAATTAATTTTTATAAATTTATGAAAAAAGCAGTTTTGGTTAGCATGGCTTTAGGGATTGTTTTTCTGTCTGTTTCAGCTTGTTCTTTTAAAACTTCTAGTCAAAAAGAAGATTTGGGACAAGGTTCAAATCAAATAGAAATTGATCAACTTAAGAATGAGGTTAACCGTTTGTCAGAGGAAAATGAATCTTTAAAAGAGTCACCTGTTGTAGAGGAAATTAAAGATCAGTCAGCTATTTTGCAAAATGATTTTAAAGTTTACTCAAATAAAGAACTTGATATTTCTTTTAACTATCCAAAAGCTTGGCCAGAACCAGTATTTGTTAAGAATGCGGTTTCAACTGGTGGTATGTTTGATGTTGACGGACAATGGGAAATAGAATTAGGAGATTTACATAAGAATTCCTTAGAAGGAGCGGATAAATATTTTGCCAGTGTACGTGGTGTTTATACACAAAGTCGAAGCGATATTTTAAAAAAAATAAAAGCCGATGAAAAAGAAGGGTCAGCTAGATTAATTAAGGAAACCGATTCATATATTGTTTATAACGAAGCTGGAATTGTTGGTGTAAAAAATATTATGATTTTTGGTAAGAACAAGACTATCA
>CAZHYP010000027.1:0-9197 GCA_964536885.1 uncultured Gammaproteobacteria bacterium
AAACCGCTGGCGGTTCTTGGACTAAGATGACCACCTGCTACGTCATTGCTGGTAAATGTTCCTTCCAAACATCCCATCTTTCCGAATTTGCTGCTGGTACTATTGCTGTTCCAGTAAACAGCGGTGGTGGTGGTTATGTTGAACCAGTAATACCAGTTTGCGCCAGTGTTACCTATAGTGATTTCACTACAGTTTGTTCTGGTGGTTTCTTTACTCGTAGCGTCCTGACATCACTACCATCCGGCTGCACTCTCTCAGCTGCTCAGTTAGAAGCTACTAAACAAGCCTGTACGTTATTACCAATTGAAGAACAGTTAGACCCTGAAGCATCAACGGCTACTTCCACTGCTACCTCAACCGCCACTTCAACCGACAATATCATTGTCAAAATATCTAAAGAAGTAAAAGAGGCTTTCATTAACGCTGAGAAGAAACTACTTCAAAAAATCAACAAACCACTAACCAAAAGATTATTAGGTAGAATCCTACTCCAAGTTGAAAGTCATGGTGAAGCTTGGTATCTAGACCCAATCTCATCGGCTAGATATTATCTCGCTGACGGTGACAACGCCTATCTCGCTCTAAGACAATTTGGGCTAGGTATCAAAGATACTGACATTGCTAAAATCCCAGTTGGTACCTATTCCTATAAAGGTGATATTGATACCGATGGTGATGGACTCTCTGACAAGATTGAAAACGGACTAGGCACTAACCCAAACAAAGCAGATACCGATGGTGATGGCATAAAAGATGGTGATGAAGTTCTAAAGAAGAACACCAACCCTCTAAACAAAACTAAACTCTCATACTCAACTTCTCTTATTAACCGACTAAAGGGTAGAATCGTGATTCAAACCGAGAAGAGAGGAGAAGCTTGGTACATTAATCCAAGTGATGGCAAACGCTATTATCTTGCTGATGGCCAGATGGCCTACCAAGTAATGCGCTTCCTGTCACTGGGCATTACCAACAACAACATTAGACAGATTATGATTGGTAATTTGAAGTAAATAACTATTAAAGTGAGGCTTTTGCCTCACTTTTTTTATGTCGTTAAATATGCTAAAATTAAGATATAATTATAATTTCTATACGATTTATGAAGGTTTCAAAAACACCTAAAATTTTTTTGTTAAGTTTTTTTATTTTTTTAGTTTCAGGAGCCTTTAATTCTGTTTCAGCTTTTAATCTAGCAATGACTGATTTCGCAGAACCGGTAGCTGCTAAAGATTATATTCCAGGAGAATTAATTGTTAAGTATAAAAAAGAAAAAGTAAATTTAGAAACAGTAACTGGTAAGAGCCGTTCGTCTTTAATGGCAAAAAAACAAGACTTACAAAAGAAAGAAGATTTTGAGAAAGTAAATATTTCAGTTTTAAAGATTACTGATGGATCAACAGTTGAAGAAAAAGTTGAAGAACTAAAGAAAAATGTCGACGTCGAATATGTTGAGCCAAATTATCGTCGACATGCTAGTTTAATAGATACCAATGATACATATAAAAATGTTCTTTGGGGATTAGATAATACTATGTAAATCCGGTTGACTTGAAACTTCATTATCTTGGTCGTCCCGATGATGCCTTTAAGGTTATGAGAGGTGTTGGTTTAGGTATAAATAATGCTAATTTAAGACAAATAAAAGTTGGTGAGATAAAATAAACAACCAATTTCAAGGGGCGGGCTAATTAGCTCGCCCTTTTGTTGACAACTTTTTGAATAACTGCTAATATACGATAGTTATAATTCGTCGTACGCGATAGTTGTCGCGTATTTATTTTGCTTAAGATATAAAAAACTATGGAAATTCGAAACATTGCCATTATCGCTCACGTAGATCATGGAAAAACAACTTTAACTGACGCTCTTTTACGTCAAAATGGCATGACTGAAGCTGGTGCTAGTATGGACAGCAACAATCTTGAGCAAGAGCGTGGTATTACCATTTATTCAAAAAATTGTAGTCTTTTTTATAAGGATACTAAAATTAATGTCGTTGACACCCCTGGTCACGCTGACTTTAGTTCCGAAGTAGAACGTATTTTGCGTTCTATTGACTGTGTTCTTCTAATTGTTGATGCCCAAGAAGGACCAATGCCTCAAACTAAATTTGTGTTAAAGAAATCTCTAGAATTAGGCTTAAAACCGATTGTAGTGATTAATAAGATTGATAAACCAGCGGCTCGTCCTGATGAAGTTCAAGAAATGGTTTATGAATTATTTTTAGACTTAGGAGCAACCGATGAACAGCTTGATTTCCCAGTAGTTTATGCTAATGGTCGTGCCGGTATTGCTAAATTAAATCTAGCTGATGAATCTGATAATCTTGAGCCACTGCTGAACAAAATTTTAGAACACGTCTCTCCGGCCGCAACTGTGGAGATGGCAAATCTTACTCTAGCAGCTCAATCTTTTAACTTGGCTTATGACAACTTCTTAGGACGTTGTGCTATTTGTCGTGTTTATAAAGGTAGTATTAAAACAAATCAAACTGTATATATTAAAGAACCAAATGGTACTATGACCACTGGTCGTACCACTAAATTATTTACTTTTGCCGGACTAGTTCGTCAAGAAATTCAAGAAGCGGTGGCAGGAGACATCGTTATGGTTGCTGGTCTTCCTGATGTTTATATTGGTGAAACCATTTCTGATTCCGCTGATCAAGAAGCTCTGCCAGCTATTACTGTCGACGAGCCAACAATCTGCTTAAACTTTTTGGTAAACAGTTCACCGTTTGCTGGTCGCGAAGGTAAATTTGTTACTAACCGCCAAATCAGAGAACGTTTAGAAAAAGAATTAGAGGTAAATGTTGGTCTTAAGGTTGATTTTTCTGATAACAACTTTACTAAAGTTTATGGTCGTGGCGAACTTCACGTAGCTATTCTTTTAGAAAATATGCGTCGCGAAGGCTATGAAATGCAAGTTTCTCAACCGGAGGCGATTGTTCGTGAAGAGAACGGTGTAAAAACTGAACCATTTGAAGAAATTACCATTGATATTCCTGAAGCTTGTTCTGGCGTGGTTATTGAAAAGATGTCTCGTCGTAAAGGACAAATGATTGATCTTAAAAATCACAATGGTCAAAGTCGTTTAATTTTCCACATTCCGACTCGTGGTATTTTAGGCTATCGCAATGAATTTGTAGTTGATACTCGTGGAGAGGGAATTCTATGTTCTCACTTTTTAGGTTTTAGACCTTATGTTGGTGATATTGAACGCAGTCAACTTGGTTCTATGATTTCAATGATTACTGGTAAGGTAGCGGCTTTTGCTTTATGGAATTTACAAGATAGAGGTGTTATTTATATTCAACCAAACGTTGATGTTTATGAAGGTCAAGTAATTGGTAATGTTTCCAAGGGTAATGATATGGCGGTTAACCCAGTTAAAGGGAAAAAATTAACCAACGTTCGTGCTTCTGGATCTGATGAAGCGATTAATTTAACTCCACCTTGGGAACTTGATTTGGAACGAGGACTCAGTATTATGAATGCTGATGAATATTTAGAAGTAACTCCTAAGAGTATTCGTTTAAGAAAACAGCTTTTAACCGAAACTGAAAGAGTAAGAGCTGGCAGAAAATAAAATATATATTTTTTATATATAAAAATTAACCTTACTTTAACAATTTAATATTTCGGAAGGATGAAAAACAAGAAATTAATCTTATTCAATCTTAGTGGCACTCTTCTTTTGCCAACTGAACAAGTTCTCTTAGCTTGGTGTAATGCTATTAGACAGACTGGTTTGAAACCAAATGACGGTATTGTTTATAGTCATTTTAGTGAAGACTTTAAGGAAACAGTGATTCCGTTGTTAGCAGAAAAAGAGGGCTGGACAGATCTGCAAACAGAAACTGTCATTCAAAATGCCAAAAGAATTTTAAATGACAATAATCTGAACTGCTCCGTAGGGCTCGCTGAAAAACTTGAGAAATTGAAAGCCGCTGGTTACGAAATGGGTATTATTACGAGTCATACCAGCACCTATCTGGACAAAAGACTCTTCAAACTTGGAATTAGTCGTAACTTATTTAAGGTTATAAAAACCAGTGATGATGAAATTAAAAAACCAGATATCAGGGTTTTTAATCAGGCCTTGGAGTTGTTTCCAGCTAAGGACATCGTGTTTGTTGGTCATAACTACCATAAAGATTTTGTAGCTGCCAAGAATTGTGGCCTCGATTTTGTAGCCATAACATCAGCTAATCCTCGTGGCTTATTTGAAGTCGCTGGGGTTCCGTCAGAAAGAATTTTTGGCAAGATTACTGACTTTATTGATTTAATGTTAAAATAAATAAAACAGCCTTACTGTAATGGTAAGGCTTTTTTATTTGAGTAATTTTTTAACAGGGGCAAAGCTCTGACGGTGAATCGGGCAGGGACCATATTTTTCTAGCATCTCCAGATGTAATTTAGTGCCGTAACCTTTATGTTTAGCAAATTGATACTGTGGATATTTTTTATCTTCTTCGTGCATTAACCAGTCACGACTTACTTTGGCAATAATTGAAGCGGCAGCAATACAAAAAACTTTGGCGTCACCTGAGATAACTGTTTGTTGTTTAGTAAGTAATCCTGGAATTTTTTGATTACCATCAATTAGGACGTAGTCTGGTTTGATCTGGCAGGCTTCAACTGATTTTTTCATCGCAAATAAACTAGCTTGTAAAATATTTATTTTATCAATCGTTTCGTGTCCGACAACACTAATTTCAACCGAAAGCGCTTTTTCTTTGATGGCTTTAAATAATTTTTCTCGGTTTTTGGCACTTAATTTTTTAGAATCGGCCACTAATTTTAAATCATCATCAATTTCAAAATTCTTATCAATCACAACACAAGCAGCAACAACTGGTCCGGCCAGTGGTCCTCGTCCGGCTTCATCAACTCCGGCTACAAAATTGTAGCCAAGTCCCATTATTTCTTTTTCGATTTGCAAATCTAGCATGTTGACATAAATTAGTTTTTATCTTAGTGTTATAAAATAAATTAGTACAATAACAACTAAAAAATAGGAGGGTATATGAAAAGTTTAGTACATTTGGCTTTTAAAAGCCAGAACACTTTTGGTCGTTCAATGTCAGCAGATTGTGACCGAGATCACAATCTTTATTTTATGGATCCTTTTATATTGGATTTAGTTAAAATTCAGTATTCAAAAGCTTTCAGGCGTTTAAAAGGCAAGACACAGGTTGTTTCCGGTGCTGGAAATGTTAACATTCGTGATCGCATGATTCATTCCTTTGAAGTTTCATCGGCAGCTTTGCAATCTGGTGCCAGATTGGGCTTGAACGTCCCATTACTGCAAGCTGGGGCTATGGGCCACGACTTGGGACATGTGCCATTTGGGCACTTAGGTGAAAGTTTTCTATCTGAAAAGCTGGGAGAAAAATTTTGTCACGAAAAATTTGCTATCTTTGTTTTAGAAATGGTAGAAAGAAGTGGTGAGGGACTTAATTTGTCTTATGAAACCTTGCAAACCATTTTGCACCATTCTCGAGGTGGAAGTAAAATGATGGTTGGAAAACAAAATGTTTTAGAAGAAGATGTAGTAATGATTTGTGACAAATTGTCTTATGTTTTTTCAGACTATAATGACATTTGTCGCATTGGTTATGATAATTTCATTTTGCCTCATGAGATGTATAAACTTGGCAACAGTCAACCAGAAAGACTTAGTCGCTGTTTACAAGCTTTTTGGGAAGAGTGTCTGTCTAAACAATGCATTTCTTTTGAGACTTGTGAAGAGTCAAAATTTTTTCAGATAGCTCGTGATTTTATGTATCAAGAGGTTTATTACAAAATGGATCGTCTTGAAGATCGAGTATTTTTGAAGGTTATCTTAAGAGATGTTTATGATTATTTTAGAAAATACTTCGGAAGTGAAAGAGAAGCTGCTTTGGCCATAGCCTTATCTTCTGAAAGTGATATTTGTGAATTAGCAATTTTACTTCAAAAAATCGATTACAAACTAATGGACATAAAAATTCTTAATAAAGAAGAATTTTCAATTGCCGAGCTCTTGCCAAGAATACCTGGTCTGGCAGAATTTAATTTCTGTGACCCTTCGGTTTTTATGAACAAGAAGAATTTTGGAAAAATCAGTAAAGCTGAATGCTTTGCTCTCTAATATGAAGGCGACTCCAACAAGGGTCGCTTTTTTTAATAATTATCCATATAATAAGGGTATGAAAAAAACTCAGGTCAAAAGTTTAATATCTTTATTGGGTTATGGTCTACTAATAGTAGGGGTCGCTTTTTTGTTTAAAAAATATATTAGTCGGGATGTTTTGCAAAGTATAGTAACTAGCAGCGGAAACCTTGGTGTATTTTTTTATTATTTAATTGAAGTTGCTTATATAACATTTACTCCTTTTCTTAATACTTTCATTTTGATTGCTTCTGGTTATGTATTTGGAGGTCAACTTGGTTTTGTGGTTAATTTTTTAGCCGCTACTTCTAGCCTATTTTTAATTGTCTTTATTGTTAAAAAATATGGACGCCCGCTACTTAAAAGATTGGTCTCCGAAAACTTCTATAAGCATTTTGATCTTATTACTCAGAAGATTGGGCCAGTCTTACTCTTGGTCGCCTATGTTATTCCGTTTTCGCCTGACGATGAACTTACCTATGTAATTGCCGCTGGTCCGCTTGGCTTCAAGCGATTTATTTTACCAGTGTTACTTGGCAGTATTGGTAAAGCGTCGTATAGTTATATTGGAGATTTGGGCGGGGAAGGCGTGGTGATCGCCGCTTATGTAAGACTTGGAGTTTTAATTACTGGCTTAGTATTGGTTGGTTTGCAAGAATATATTTTAAATAAAGATGGATACACGAACCATAAAATTAAGTAACCAGGAAATTACCTACGAACTTAAACCTAGCCGCCGTGCTCGTAGTTTAAGATTAGAGATTGGCGCTTCTGGTTTGGTGGTAACAAAGCCATGGTTTATCTCGGCTGCTTTTATGGAGCGCTTCATTATTCGTCAGGAAGCATGGATTTTAAAAAATTTAGCTAAACATAGAAACGCCGAAACTTTGCCTAAAGTAACTAAGGAAGAATTAGTGGTTTTAAAAAAGCGGGCGGCTAAAGTTCTAATATCCCGTTTAGAATTTTTTAATAAGGTGTATAATTTTAAATACAAAAGCATTTCCGTTCGCGATCAAAAAACTAGATGGGGAAGTTGTTCAAGGCAAGGAGCTTTAAATTTTAATTATCGTTTAGTATTATTACCAGAGAGCTTATTAGATTATGTGGCAGTTCATGAGTTGTGCCATTTAAAAGAAATGAACCATTCAAGAAAGTTTTGGGATTTGGTAGCACTTACTATCCCTGATTATAAAGAGAGAAGAAGGGAGCTCGAGAAATTTCGGCTCAGCTAAAAAATAAGCCCGGATGGTGAAATTGGTAGACACGCAGCGTTCAGGTCGCTGTGGGAGCAATCCTGTGAGGGTTCGAATCCCTCTTCGGGCACAAATTTGACATCTGCCTTTGGTGGTGTCAAAATAATAATACGTTATTTAACATTTTATTTTAGGAGGGTTTACCATGGAAAAAACATTTTCTTTTGAAGCAATAACAAGTTTGTGTTGCTCAGTTAAGACATTGGAACAGATGACTGGAATTAATTTTGGAAAGGAGTTGACTAACTTAGCCAACAACGACAAAAAAACCGAAATTGATGCCAGGGAATTTATCAAAAAAAATTACCCTGTAAAGACAAAATTGTCAGACCAGAATTTACAAGAAATTGAACTTCTGCTGGACTTTTATCTTTATCAGGTTGAGTATCGCGAAAATGAATCGGAAGCCGTTTTCTGCTGTTGTGAAAACAGGGAGAATCCGGACGAGAAACCATTTCGTTCTCGCATCCTTGGTAATTTTATCAGTGACCCGATGAAACGTTCTTTTGTTACTGGTTTTTTTGCCAAAGATTAACAAAACTGCCTTACTGTGAAGTAAGGCTTTTTTATTTGCTTTTTCCATCCAAAACCCCTAATATAAGGGGCATATGACTATCAAAAAATCAAATAAAATAGAACTCGAATTACTAGCCCCAGCTAAGGATTTAGAAACTGGCCGACAAGCCATTTTAGCCGGCGCTGATGCGGTTTATATTGGTGGACCAAGTTTTGGGGCACGTCAAGCCGCGGGTAATTCTTGGCACGATATTAAGGCTCTAGTTGAATTTGCTCATCAGTATTATGTTAAGGTTTATTTAGCCCTAAATACTATCTTTTTTAATGAAGAAACTGAAGATGTTAAAAGTGCTGTTTGGCAGGCCTATGAAATTGGGGTTGATGCTTTAATTATTCAGGATATGGGTATTTTAGAGATGGAAGGATTACCACCAATTCCGTTACATGCTAGCACTCAAACTAATAATTATGATTTGGCTAAAATAAAGTTTTTAGAACGAGCGGGTTTTTCGCGAGTAGTTTTGGCTAGGGAATTAAGCCTTTCAGAAATTATTGAAATCAAAAAAAATACTAAAGTTGAACTAGAATATTTTGTTCATGGCGCGCTTTGTGTTTCTATGTCTGGTCAATGTTATTTTAGTGAAGCCTTATCGGGTCGCAGTGCTAATCGGGGTAAGTGTCAACAGGTTTGCCGTTTGCCATTTTCATTAGTAGACGCTAGTGGTAAAGAATTAGCTAAGGATCAGTATCTACTTTCAACCAAAGATTTAAATTTAATTAATTCACTTGGTGAATTAGCGGAAGCGGGAATTACTTCATTTAAAATCGAAGGTCGTCTTAAGGATCCAATTTATGTTGCTAATGTGGTAGCTAAATATCGTCAGGAACTAGATAAAATTATTAGTGAGAGTGATGGTAAATATATTGCCGCTTCATCAGGTAAAGTAGAATTAAACTTTAAACCCGATTTAGCTAAAACTTTTAATCGCGGTTACACAGATTATTTTTTGCATGGCCGACAGTCAGAAATTATTTCTCCAGAAAATCAAAAATCACTAGGTAAGTTTATTGGTAAAGTAAAACGAGTTGATCATCGTTATTTTACTCTTGATTCAACTTTTAAATTAAGTAATGGTGATGGTCTGTGTTGGTTTAATCCCCGTGGCGGTTTGTGTGGCACTAATGTTAATTTAATTAGTGACGACGGTAAAATTTATCCTAACAAATGGATTCCACTTAAACCGGGAACGCTTATTTATTGTAATCAGG
>CAZHYP010000028.1:0-9120 GCA_964536885.1 uncultured Gammaproteobacteria bacterium
GGTGATTTTTTTCAATTGCCACCGGTATCTCGCGGAGAGGAAGATAGTCGCTTTGCTTATGAGGCGGAAATTTGGTCACGAATGAATTTAAAAATTTGCTATCTTGAAGAACAACATCGTCATGAAGATAAAAAATTTTTAGCTCTGCTTAATTCACTTCGCAGCCGCAAAAATTTAACAGCCGCTAAAAAATCATTAAACACTCGACTGAATAAAGAAATAAAATCAAAAGTTAAGCCGACAAAATTATATACTCATAATTTTGATGTCGATAATTACAATAATTTAGAGCTTAGTCGTTTAAAAACAGAATCGAAATATTTTGAAATGCGTACCCAGGGACTTCCTAATTTAGTAGAAAAACTAAAAAATGGTTGTTTAGCGCCAGAGACGTTAGAACTTAAAGTCGGTGCGGTGGTGATGTTTGTTAAAAATAATTTTAAGGAAGGTTATGTAAATGGTACCGTTGGTGTAGTAATTGGTTTTGACGAAGATAGTGGTTTGCCACTGATTGAAACTTTTAAAGGAGATATTATTGAAGCCAAAAGAGAAGTGTGGCCAATAGAAGATAGTGGCGGTGTACTTGCTTTGATTTCACAAATTCCACTACGTTTGGCGTGGGCAATTACTGTTCACAAAAGTCAGGGACTTAGTTTAGATTGCGCCGAGATTGATTTAAGTCGCACTTTTGAATATGGAATGGGCTACGTTGCTCTGTCTCGTGTACGTTCACTCTCTGGTTTAAAACTTTTAGGAATTAATAATTTAGCGCTTGAAGTTAATGAGAAAATGATAATTTTTGACGATGATTTAAGAGCTCAGTCAATTAAAGATTTGGAAGAATTTTTAGATGGCACTAGTTATAAATTAAAATTAGTATAGAAAAAACCGCCTCACTTTACGTAAGACGGTTTTTAAATTAGCGGGAGTAAAACAAAGTTAAGAAGAAAATACTTTGTTGTTCTCTTTTTTTCAAATAGTTTGGCGGAGATGGTGTCGCTTCAAATTGAATTTCGACACCTTCTTTATTTCTGGTGAGATAAGAAATATAATCCTTATCCATCATTGCTAGTTCCACTCCTTTGGGAATATCAACAGTAATAAATTTTTTTCCATCGTAAGAGATAGCGGTATTTTTTATTTTATCACCGTCTCTAGTGCGAAAAAAATATTTAAAAGGAGTAGCAGATTCGTCTCTGCCAGGGAACCATGGTCTGATTCTTTTGATAATCGCCAAAATCTTTTCCGCCTCTCTGAGGTCTATAGTATCAACTTGCTTGTAGCCTAGAGAATAGATTTCATTTTCGAAGTTAGTTCTAAAAAGAATATATTCAAAACTGGAATCAATTTTAAGTGGCATCAGCCAGGCTCCGCGATTTCTCTTTAAAACCTCTTCGGAAAAATTAATAGGAAGTTTTTCTGGCAATCCTTGGTAAATGTCTTTTACTTCAAGAAGCCTCACAAAATGACTTTGCAAGATGTTACTTGCTTGTTCTTCGGTCACTCCCTCGGCTAGAAGCGGTTTGCTAATTAATGTTAGCAGCATGATAATGAAAAAAAATCTTACGCCCTCCATTTTTCTTGATTTTTTCTGGTTAATATTTTTTTAATGATCTCTTAAACAGTTATTATACTAGTATTATTCTAATATATAGTCAAGTTTTTATATATTGATATTTTTGGCTAATTATAGGTTAAATGTTCTAAAATTAGGTCAAATCACTTTGTATTGACAAAAATCTATAAAAATGCTAAAATACTTATAATTCAATTGAGCTTAGGATGCAATCGCAACGAAGGCTCTTTAACAAGAAAATAAACACAAAAAAGTATAAAAATGGAAACAAACAATTCTTTATGGCACAATGTGCCTTGGTTAATTTTATTAGTGGCCCCTTTGGTAGTATATGCTGTTAAATCAGTATTTGTTATCAAGGCTAGTGAAATCGGTGTCTTAATAAGATTTGGTAAAGTGGTAAAAGTTGTTCATGTCGGATTTCATTTTAGCCCATGGATTTTTCACTCTACCAGTTTATTGAGATACCCAAGAGAACCGATGGTGGTTCGAGTAAAAGTAAAGTCAGCTATTACCGGAAACGGCATAGTAAAAGGCTATAAAGAAAATGGTAAAGAGGTAGAAAAAACGGAGATGGATATCTCTGTGACTTTAACCACTTATTTTAGTGAGAATTTAAATGATTTGAAAAAGTCGGTTGCTAGAATTTCCGAGGCTAACATTAATAACTTCGGACAAATTCTAAGTGATTATGTTTCTGGTGTTGTTCGAGAGGTCATTTCAGAAATGCCCTGGCCACTATTCAATAGTAGTTGGAATAATTTATCTAAATATCTTTTAGCTCGGATTGTTCCGAACTCTGAATATTTTGATTTAATTATTGAAGATAAAGATGACAGTAGTAAGCCTAATAAATATAGTTTTTCTACAACGAAAAGCTTTGGCGACGATGCTGCTACTATGGAAGCGAATAACCCGTTTGTTCAACTCGGTTTGGATGTCAGTAGAACTAGTTTAATCATTCAAAACATCGACTTTTCCAATGAAGAAATGAAAAAGATTTTTAATTCACCGGAAATTTCTCGGATAAAAGGAGATGCTGATGTAGTAGAAGCTGAGACTGAAGCTAAAAAGAGCGTGGCGCTTGCTGTAAAGACTGTAAATGACAGTGAGGCGGCAGCCACAAAAAGAATAAATGAAGGCAAGGCCGAGGCTGAAGTAATAAAGTCAGTAGGCATTGCTAACGCAGAAGCTCGAGCTTTAATGATTAGTAAAATTAAGGATAATCCTGATTTGGAGTATTTGAGAGTTTTGGAAGAAATGACCAAAGGAACTTCAAATACTATCATTTATCAAATGCCAAAAGCATTTGAAAACAGGGTGTCCAATATTCTTGGTGGCAATAATCCTGACGATTTATTTTCTTTTTTAAAAGATCCTGAAATCGTTAAGACAGTAAAAGAAGCAATTGAAAAATTAACCAAAAAAGAAGATTGAAAATGGCACAATATTTTAATTCCGATGAGAGTTCTGAAAACAGAGAATGCAAGTCCGATATCATTGTCAAAGGTGGCGTTGATTTTCCCGCTGATCCCGACAAAAGAAGGAACCAAGGAATTCGTCATATGGCATCTGGTTTTGGACTCGCTGCTCTTTCTTTCTTTATTGCTAATGCGGTGCTTCACACCTTTGAAATCGGTTGGTTTCTTAAAGCTTTGATGGCTCTGACTTTTTCAGTCTTAGTCATTAAGGCTTACGACAAGGCTACCGGTGAACAACCAACACCACTGAATGGTCCAATCGCACACTTCACCATCATTTTGTTTGCCCTGTGTTTATTCACCGGGTATCAAAACGCACATGGTAAAAGTGCTGGCGCTTTCTTCGATGGATTTTTCTTTGCTAAAACGGAAATCGTCGAAGATGGCATACCTGCTAAAGACTATATTAAAGGTGAACAAAAAGCCTTTGGTATTATCAAACACACCGGTGAAACATGGACTACACATTGTACATCAGGAAAGACAGTTGTGATAAAAATCAGAGGAACCTCGGCCATCGTTAATGGCGAAACAACACCAACTGGTGACTATGCCATCAAGGTTCCTGATGACGGAGTAATTACTGTCGTAGGCACGGACAACATCACAACCTCTATTGAGGTTGTTGAATAATTATAAAAGGACGATTCTGTAACAGAGTCGTCCTTTTTGCTTTTTTGAAGATATTATTATATAATTAAGACAATAAATCTTAATTATTTTTTATGAAAAAAAATATTTTAGCTGGTATTTTTATCTTTTCAATTATTATTTTTGGTCACAGTATTGTCTTGGCTGCTGATAAAGTTAATACTTGTGGTGAAGATGTTACAGCCGGCTATTCGTGTACTAAAGACACTGTCGGTAAGACCTGTGTATCTAACAGATGTTTAGCCGAAGCCGATAATGTTAAATGTTGTAAGGCAGCAGAATCTGGTAGCACAGAACTGCCAAACCCATTAGGTAAAGGCACCACTATTGAAAGCTTAATAGCTAGAATTATCGAGTATGTTTTAGGTCTAATTGGTACTATTTCTTTGTTGTTATTTGTTTATGGTGGTCTAATTTGGATGACTTCAGCTGGCTCTTCTGATAAAGTTAAAAAGGGTAGAGATATTATTGTTTGGGCAGTGATTGGTATGGCGGTTGTCTTTATGTCTTATATCGCTGTTAAATTTATTATTCAAGGATTACAAGGAACACTTAAGTAATTTTCAAAAAAGACTCTTTAAAACCCCATTTAATAAGTGGGGGTTTTGTTTGGTTGACAATGGCTTATAATTTATTTATAGTAGAGTAAGTTAATTTGGGTCGATACCGAAGCGGTCAACCGGGACAGACTGTAAATCTGTTGGCCTTGCGCCTTCGTAGGTTCGAATCCTACTCGGCCCACCAATTAAGCACTAGATTTTATCTGGTGCTTTTTGTTATTTATTGATAAAATAGGTTTATATGAAAATCATTGATCCAGACAACATGGGCTATAGCTTCGCTAAGATTTTTGCCGTGGAATTCGTTTTAATGGCAATAATTATTGTGCTGATTTTAATTCTATAATTCTATGCCGGAATTGCCAGAAGTCGAAACTGTTCGTCGTGATTTAGTGGCGCACTTGCTTAGCAAAAAAATAAAAACAGTTACCGTACTAAACTCTAAAACTGTTGGCGCTTCTCCCGCGGATTTTATCAAAGTCTTGTCGGGCTCTTTTTTTATAGATATTTCTCGTCGTGGCAAGTTACTTATTTTTAAATTAAAGAAGGCAGATACTTATCTGTTGGTTCATTTAAAAATGACTGGTCAGTTAATTTATCTATCAAATAATTCTAAAGTTTCAGGTGGACACAGTCTGTCGTCTCATTCTTTTGAAAAAGCGGTTGGCGGGGAATTACCTAATAAATATACTCGAGTTATTATTAGTTTTGCAGATAAGAGTAACTTATTTTTTAATGACCTTAGAAAATTTGGTTATATGAAGATTGCCAGTAAGCAGGAATTAGAAATTATTGTCGCTAAAAATTATGGACCGGAGCCACTTGATAAAAAATTTGATTTAAAAGATTTTGCCACTAAACTTAAAAATAGACGTCGCAATATTAAAGCCGTTTTGCTAGATCAAAAAGTGATTGCTGGGCTAGGAAATATTTATGTCGACGAAATTTTGTTTGCCGCTGGTGTACGACCCAGTAGGTTAGCTAACAAAGTTACTGACGGCGAAATTAAAAAAATATATGAGGCCATGGTTAAAATTCTGACCCTGTCTATCAAAAATCGAGGTACTACTTTCAGTAATTATGTTGATAGTCGCGGTAAGCGAGGCAATTTCTCTAGTTTGCTTAAAGTTTATGGTCGCGGTAAAGATAAATGCTTGAACTGTTCTTCGGCTATTATTAAGACAAAAATAGCCGGGCGTGGAACTCATTATTGCCCTCATTGTCAAAAGTAAGAAAACTTGGCTTAAACTTGACTCTTTGCTAAATATTAGATATTCTAGATGTAGTCAAGATAATTAACAGTTAAGTAACGCGCCTTTCCCGTTACCTTGATTGGCGTCGTTTTTCAAAATTTCTATGTCCAATGACAACATGATTAAACTGGAATGCACTGAGTGCAAGAAGGTTAACTATTTTTCCAGAAAGAACAAAAAAACTCTTAAAGCTAGATTGGAAATGAAAAAGCATTGTCCTACTTGCGGTACACATACTTTACATAAAGAAACCAAATAAGCGACTAATCATCTCGTAATTTTTACGAGGTGATTTTGTTTTTAATCTTAAAACCATGAATACAAATTTATCCAAGCCGTTCCTCATCGCCTTGGTCATCGCCACGCTGACAGCGTGTTATTTTGTTTTTAAACCTTTCTTGACGGTTATTGTTATTGCCATCATCTTGGTGACTATTTTTTATAAGCCGTATGAAAAACTAGTTAAATTTTTTAGAGGTCGCCATAATTTAGCCGCTTTACTGATGTGTTTATTTTTAGTGGTAATTATTATTTTACCAACCGTGCAAATGGTTGTTTATACTGCTAATAAATCTGTTGAGGCCTATACTGATGCTTCCGTTTATTTTTCAGATCATAGCTTCAATGATGTTTTAAAAACGCCATTCTTTTCTCGTCTTAACTTGGACACCATTAGTTTAGAAAAATATGATAATGATGTCTTTAGAAATGTTCTATTAGAATTCTTGCAAAAATCAAGCAATTGGATGTTGTCGGGAGCTACTTCGATGCTCATGGAAACAACTAATTTTGTTATTTCTTTAACGCTTATTATTCTTACCATGTTTTTCTTCTTTGTTGACGGGAAGAAAATGTTAAACGGTTTGATGTATTTGCTGCCAATTAAGGATAAATATAACAAAGAAATTTTTGGTAAATTTAGAGAAATCAGCTACACCACCATGGTCTCCACCTTTGTGGTCGCTATCGCTCAAGGTGTGGTGGGCGCAATTGGTTTTGCGTTTGTCGGATTCCCGGCTTTTTTAGCTGGTATTTTGGTTGCTATATTGTCACTACTGCCATACGTCGGTTCAATGATTTTTTACGTACCAGTTGGTCTTTATTATTTAGTCATGGGTCAAACTTGGCAGGGAATCTTTGTTATTCTTTGGGGATTTCTGATTATTGGCACTATTGATAACGTAATTCGCGCCTGGATGTTAAAGGATAAAGCACAAATCAATCCAATCTTCATTGTCTTTGCCGTTTTGGGTGGTATTAGCTTATTTGGTTTTTGGGGTGTTGTTTTAGGTCCACTGGTAGTATCTATTACTGTTTCTATTTTACACATTTATAGTTTAGAATTCGCGCCACAACTTAATGCTGTTTCTGATGATGTTAAAGTTAAAAAGATAAAACATAAGAAAAAATAGTATGCAGGAATTTAAAATTTTAGGCCGCATTGATTTACCAGAGAAAAAAGTTAGACCAGAAGAATATCGAGAACTGTTAGAGAAGAAAATGTCTGGAATTAGTCGAGAGATTAATAAACAATTTGGTTGTGAATTTTTAGATGGTAAGGGTAGTATTTTAATTTCTGGAGAAAACGCTGAAGAAGATGAAAAATTTGTTAATAATCTAGAAACTGATTGGGCCAGTCGTCAACATAAAACAGTTGAAGAGTGGCGACAGTCTAAGGATCGCAATCCGGCCACTATTACTGAAATGGCGGTTACTGCTACTTTGTATCGTCAGCTAGGCAGTCGTTTTATCGTTGCTCGGGCATCATCTTACGATGATTATAAATACGGCGTTGATAATGTTTTGATTGATAAAGAAACCGGTGCGGTTGTTTGCGGTTTTGATGAAGTTTTAGGTTATGAGGGTGATGACGGCGGGGAAGTTAAAAGTAAAAAAACTCAAGAAGTACTATCTGATGGTGGTTCTAATTTAAAATATGGTGCTACAATTGAAGATGGCAAAATAATTAGAAAAGAATTAAATAGTATCCCTACTTTTTATTTGTCATTATCTAAAGAAGAGCTTTCAAGTTTACTAAAAGATATTAAGGCTAACAATGAACCAACGGAAAATGAAAAAGCCTTAGTAGTGAAGATGATTGCTTCTTTAGAAAAACAATACGAAGAAGCTAGAAAGATTGCTAACGGTTTGAAATTGATTAAAAATTTAGATAAGTTTGCTGAGTCGCTAAGCGTTATTCAAGAACAAATTAATAAAAATTAATCTATAAATTTATGTTAGGAGAAAAAACCAAAAAGAATCTAGAAGAGGCCTTTGCCGGTGAATCAATGGCTCGCAATAAATATGATTATTTTGCCTCCGTTGCTCGTAAGGCGGGCTATGAACAGATTGCTAATTTTTTTACCGAAACTGCTTTAAACGAAAAAGAACATGCTAAACTTTGGGCTAAGCAATTGGAATTAATTAGCGACCTGCCAACTAATTTGCAACACGCTTTTGAAGGCGAACATTTTGAAAATTCTGATATGTATCCTCGTATGGCCAGTGAGGCTCGTGCCGAAGGGCATGAAGATATTGCCGTTTTGTTTGAAAGAGTGGCCGAGATCGAAAAGCATCACGAAGCTCGATATCGCAAACTGTTAAGCAACTTAGAAACTGGCGAGGTTTATAAAAAGATTGGTCCTAAAAAATGGATTTGTCTTAACTGCGGTCATATTTACGAAGGTGAAGAAGCTCCTTTAGTTTGTCCAACTTGTGCTCACCCTCAAGCTTTCTTTCAATTATTGTGTGAGAATTATTAAGGTAAAATTTGAAAAATTTAGATATGTAAAAAAATGCCCAGAAATGGGCGTTTTTTTGTTTTATTTCTTTAACCAATCTTGAGAGTTTCTTGAAATTCGATTTGCTATAATAAAAGTATGAAAGAAGATATAAAAGAGCAGGCGAGACTGCTTAGACAAAGTGGTTATTCGTTTAGAGAGATAGGCGAAAAATTTGGCATTGCTAAAAGCACGGCTGGCTTGTGGTGTCGGAAAGAAATTGTTACGAGTGAAGGTTTAAAGCGTTTAAAAAAGTTAGGCGATGATGGGCGACTTAGAAGTATAGAAACTGTAAAGAAGAAACAAAAGATTATATTAGACGATATTGATCAAAATTGTACAGTTTTAAAAAATAAAAATTATAGTAAAGATGATTATAAATTATTTTTAGCACTTTTGTATTGGGGTGAGGGAGCTAAGACTAGTAAGGGGGTTGATTTTATTAACTCTGACCCTGCAATGGTTAAGTTTTATTTGTGGTTATTTAGAAATTCGTTTGTTGTTAATGAAGATAAATTTAGAGTTAGAATCCATTTGCATAATTATCATAATCACGCAGAAATGATTGATTTTTGGTCAGGCGTTACAGCTATTCCCAAAACTAATTTTTCCATATATAATAAGCCCAATACTGGAATTAACAAGAAACCAGGCTATAAAGGGTGCTTGTCAATTCGGTATGGAGATAGTAGAATAATAAAGGAGATTTTTCTAATATTGAGACGATTAGAGAATTTACCTAATATTGCGGGATTGGTGTAATGGTAACATGCGACTCTCCAAAAGTTGAGCTGGGGGTTCGATTCCCTCATCCCGTGC
>CAZHYP010000029.1:0-3912 GCA_964536885.1 uncultured Gammaproteobacteria bacterium
TAATCGGAAATTTCTACTGCACCAGCAGACATTACTTGAACTACGCCCATAGAAACTGATTTTACAGTATCTACTTGTTTGTTGCTGCTATTAGCAATAACCTCTACTCTCTTTTTAGCGTCAGTAATTGCTTCTGGCAACAAAGAAATTCTTAAATCTGGTAGTTTAGAATAATAATATTCTACCGAGTTGGCTGAGAAAATAATTCCTAAACTAGCTAGCTGGTCACTATTTTTAGCAAGCTCTTTCATTTTATTTACATCATCAGATTTAATTTCAATATTCTGAACTAAATTATACTCTTTTGGCGCATTAGGGTCGCTCTTATAGATTTCGTTCATAAACACTGGTGAAATTTCAAATTTTCCAGCAAAACCTTGAGTAGTTAAAAAATCACTAACTGTTTTTTCGTCGGCTTTCATTTGACTGTAACCATCCTTTAAATTATCTTTAGTAGCTGTTCTAGTAAAATTACCAGTCCAACGAGCAGAATCTGATGTTACTTTTTGTTTAGCCGAGCCGGACACAGTAATAACATTATCTAAATTTTTAACTTCTAAAAAAGTTTTAGAAATTAGCCAAGCCGAAGTGACAATACTACCACCAATAATTAAACCTAGTAATAAAATTTTGTTTGATTTTTTCATATATTTATTTATTTAAAGCAATCACATTTTTTATTTTTTAAAAGTATTTTTTGCTCTGCCAAAGTGTTGATAAAAATATTCTGTGTTTTTGAACCTTTAGCCAGCGATTTATCAAGTGGCGTATAATGTCGGTAACCGCGTTTAGTAAACTCTTTAATTAAATCTTCGTGTCGCAGATAAAGAGCCTTAGTCTTCCCCACCCAACGCAGAGTCTCAGGATGTTTTGAATAGCCACCACGACCGCCATGCTTAGTTAAAATATTCCAAAGACCGTGAAGTTCGCGGTGCTCGGCCACTAAATGCTTGTGGCATAAATATTTTGGATTAATATCCCACACTCTCATATTTATTTATTAAGATAAGTAATAGTAAGTTGCAAAACAGTCGCAAAAGAAACCCACAATAAATATGGAATCTGGATATAAGAGATCCAATGCGCGTAAGGATATATGGCAATTATGGTCCAAATAAGAGTTCCGAGCACTAAGATAATATCTAAAGCGGCCAGTAGATTATTTTGCAGACCAAACTGAATTGGCGTGAAAGCAAAATTAAAGAGTAAATTTAAAATAAACGGCAGTAAAACAATAAAAGGAATTTGTTTATTAATGAACATAAGAACCACCTTGCCGTAAGAGATAAAAATTAGAATGTACAAGAAAGACCAAACTGGTCCAAAAAGCCAAGATGGCGGTGACCAAGTTGGTTTAATAATTTGAGAATACCAATTGTAGTTATTCATATAATTTTTTTTATTTTTATATTTAGATTATACCTTAAATTTGGTTAATTAAAAATGGCTGCTTGACTAAATATTTAAATACGTATAGTATAGACAAACACCAATTTTTTTAACCATGATCTATTCCGTTTTTTTCCGTGAAGACCACATCGTAGAGCCGATTACACAAAGTAACAATGACAAAGAAAAAGAAACCTCCTTCTTTTCTGACTGGGCTCCGTATCAGATTCAGACTGCATAATGCAGTCAAAAAAAGCGACTATTGTAACAATAGTCGCTTTTTCTTTGTGTCGTAAATTTTTATTCAATCTCTATTCCATTGGTTATCTTAGCAATTTCTTCCATTTCATCAGTTTTAATAACTAATATCTTGGCTTTAGAACTAGTCTTGCTAAGTTCGACATCAACACCGAAAGAGCTATCATTTAATTCTTTATCAAGCTCAATACCTAAAAATTCTAAATTTTCACAAATCCTTTCTCTAATAATAGAACTTCTTTCACCAACAGTACCAGCTAAAATAAGTAAATCAACGCCACCTAAAACTACTGCCATGCGACCGATATATTGTTTGATTCTGGTGGTGTAAACTTTTAAGGCTAAGGTCGCGTCAAGGTCACCATTTTTTTCAAGTTCCAAAAGCTCTCTAATATCATCACTTTTTCCTGATAAACCTAAAAGTCCACATTGATTATTGAAATAATATTCTAACTCTTTAATATCTTTGCCTAATTTTTCTGAAAGATATAGAACTGCCCCAGGATCAATATCACCTACTCTAGTGGCCATAACTAGTCCTTCAAGGGGTGTGAAGCCCATTGAAGTATCAATGCTCTCTCCATTTTTTACCGCTGTTACACTAGCTCCACCGCCCAAATGACAAACAATAACCTTTTCTGGTAGTTTACCTAGAGTTTGAGTGGCTTTAGCAGTAACCGATTGTACTGAAATACCATGGTAACCAAAACGACAAAGACCTAAATCTCGGCTATCTTTAATCGGGATAGCGTAGAATCTGGAAGCTTCTGGTATGGTGGCGTGGAAAGCAGTGTCGGAAACCCCAACTATAGCAGCATCTTCTCCTAGAATTTTTTTTGCATTCTTGATTTCTGCTAGAGCTGGCCCTAGGTGTAATGGCACTTTTTGTAGAGCGGCCTCGGCCATTGCTAGATATTCGTCGTCAATTAATCTGTTAGTTAAGAAATATTCTCCAGGAGCGACAATTCTAATTCCCACTAAATTAATATCTTTCTTAGTTTCGATGATTTTGTGCTCAATTAATGAATTAGCAATAAAACCGACAGCATCAGTGTAATTCTCTTTTTCAATAGATTTTTTTTCAGAAACACCGTCAATTGTTTCGGTAACAATTAAAGAATTACCTTCCATTTCGAAGTGGGCGGTATAAACTTTTTTATCGCCATCATAAAAAGAGTACTTTTTAGAAGTGCTACCGGTGTTAATGATTAGATACTTTTTGTTCATAGATTAAAATTAAAAATTTAATAGTTTAATTATAGCGCCAGCTGTAACAAAAAGTCTAGTTTTACGTATTATTATGTGTAAAAAATATAACAAATATGAACCTAGCTAATTGCTTACAATTCATGCACGAAACCCCAAAAGTCATCTCTGATGGCTTATTTGCGTGGGGTGTTTTAAACGATTATCGTGCCGATTGGGCTTTGGCTGGCGACATAGAACAACTGGAAACAAATACTATTGGGCGGAATCCCGCATAGTATCACAATAAAATGTTGTCAATCAGCTAAAATCCCTCGGCTCAGATAGATCCGAGGGATTTTTATATCAAATATTATTTTTTTAAATATTATTAATGTTCATTAACAACTACGATTATGAAAAAATTAGCACTCAATCCAGTCTCGACCGTTTACCTATTCTTTGGTGGTCTTTTCACTTTTTCGTTAGCCTTTTTCTTTGCTACCTATGTTCCCTTTTTGGCAGAAAGAGGTATGAATCTTTGGCAAATCAATGTTATTAATTCTTTTTTCATGTTATTTATCATTCTCGCGGAAATGCCAACCGGAAGCTTTGCTGACAGATTTGGTCGTCATCACAGTATTTCTATTAGTTGTTTCTTGTTGGTTATCAGTTTTTTAATTTATTATTTTTCTGGATCATTTTGGTTATTTATCTTGGCAGAGATAATAGGTGCCGTAGGACACACATTTGTCTCTGGGGCCGCTGAAGCTTGGCTAGTCGATTCTTTAAAGGCTCGTGGAGAGTTTTATTTAAAAGAAAAAGTTTTTAGACAGGAGCAATTTAGTAAGACTATCGGGCTGGCAATTGGTTGTGTTTCCGGTGCTTGGCTAGGAGGTGTTAATCTCAGCTGGCCATGGCTCGCAACTTCTTTTTTTATGTTTGTCGCTGGTATCTTTTCTTTGTTTTTTATTAAAGAAAATTATATTAGAGAAAAGAGAGAAAAAAATGCAAACGGAACCATCAAACAACTTAAAGATGCTTGGCACTATGGAATTAAAAATAAAGAATTGCTTTATG
>CAZHYP010000029.1:4012-8475 GCA_964536885.1 uncultured Gammaproteobacteria bacterium
TTTGTGATTATTTCTTGACTTTTTTAGCTAAATATAGTATATTTTACTTAGTTGTTTAACATTTAAAAACCCAGATATAATGGAATATAATTGTTATCAACCCTATGTTTTCCAAAGTGGAAAGTATCAGGGGCGTTCTGTCGAAGAAATTATCTTTACTGACCCTATCTATATTGGGATTTTACTTAGTTACAAAAAGGATGGTAAAACTGCAAGCAATGCCCTGCAAGAGCATCTGGAGATTTTGACCAACACCATTCCTGAAACGGTAGCTAAGTGCCCAGTTTGTGGTAAGAGATCAGTAAAATATTTCTTGTATCTTAACAACGAAACAATATCTAAAGATTTGATTTGTTGCGACGATGTACAATGCAAAGAGAGACTTCAAGGAAATCACCCCAATGATTATTTGCTTCCTCTAAAGTTTTCTTCCCTTCTGGTCTTTAAAAGAAAGACTTTAAGGAAGAAAGTAATTACTCTCTTTAAAAACGTCTTTGGTTTGCGAGGACCAATAACGCCAGAAAAAGTTTATACTTTATTTTTTGGCACAGCACCCATTAAAGTGCCCGATCCTCAGTACAGAATCAACTTCTAAAATAGAGCCCCTAAGCGTAAGTTTGGGGGTTTTGTTTTTTAAGTTATCAACTTGTCTTCCTTCTAATTTTGAGCGATAATTGTAATATAAATTTGAACTTTAAAATCAATTAATAAAAAAGGAGGAAGAATGAAAGCAGAAGTAAACTTTTTAGGAGGAGTAGCGGGTAGTTTGACCGGCTCATGTTCACTGCTTACTGTCACCGAAGGTAAAAAAACCTTCAAAGTATTAATCGACGCTGGTTTAGTTCAGTGTGGTTTTAGAGATTCCATTAAAACTAATCAGGAAATCTTAAAACAACTAAAACCCAGTCAGGTTGATTATATTATTTTAACCCACCCGCACATCGATCACATCGGAAGATTACCGCTGTTTATTAAAAATGGTTTTGAAGGAGAAATAATCTGTACCAAAGGTACCAGAAATCTTCTCAAACCCATGCTTGAAGACAGTGCTAAGATCCAGATGGTTGAAGCCGCTTATTACAATAAGAAGCTTCTTAAGATGGAAGAACGGGGCGAGGTAAAACTGTCTTTTCAAAAGACTAATCGCAGGATTAAAGGTAAAAATAAAAAAAGAGAAAAAGGGGAAAATTATTTTGAAAACCTTTATTCTAGTGAAAACATCAATTCTTCTTTAGGTTCAAAAAAGAAGACTTATGTTGAACCACTTTACAGTCATAAAGACGTGGAAGCGTTGCATCGATTTGTAAACAATGGATACGATTATCATCGCTGGATAAAATTATCGAAGTTTATCAGCGTGAAGTTTTACCATTCTGGTCATGTCATGGGTGGAACGGTTGTGGTTGTGCGACTAAGCTCTAAGCCTAAAGACGTTTATCTTTGCTTCTCTGGTGATCTGGGGCGTCGAGATGGTATTATTTTGCCGCCACCGGAAATAGTCAGTGAGCCAGTTGACTTCTTGTTTTTAGAATCCACTTATGGTGGAAGGACTCATCCCGATAGAAATCAAGAAATTGAAAAACTACTTGGTTTAATTCGAGAGAGCTCCGAAGACAAGAAAAGAATTATCATTCCCTCTTTTGCTCTCGAGAGATCTCAGGAGATTGTTTACCTTCTATCCTATTACATGGATCAAGGTGTAATTCCTCATATTCCCATATATTTGGATTCACCATTGGGAAGTAAAATTACCGAGACTTTTGCCGAGGCTTGGGATCAGAAAATGTTTTCTGATCAAGACAGAGTGACTTTCAACCCCTTCGATCCTAAAAGCAACCCCTATTTCAATATAATTTCCGAACAAAAAGAATCAGACGCTCTGATTGCTAGTTCAAAAGGTTATATTGTTATTGCTGGCTCTGGTATGTGCGATGCTGGACGAGTAAGAGGTCATCTTAGAGCCAATTTAGGCAAATCTGATACCATTGTTTGCTTGGTTGGTTATATGGCTTTAAATAGTTTAGGGAGAAATCTTAAAGAAGGACTACCCATCAAAATGAACGGAGAAGCAATTGAAGTAAAAGCAAAAGTAATTAGCTTTGATAGTTTCTCAGCTCATGCTGATGAGCCATTCTTGATTGATTATGCGGTTAAAGTTTTATCGAAAGATAAAACCAGAACTAAAACTGTGTTTTTGGTTCATGGTGATGAATCCGCCGCCGCTATTTTAGGACATAGCTTAATGAGTTTTGTTCCGGAAGGAAGTCTGGTAAAAATACCGGCATTAAATTCCAAGGAAATTATTCACTAAGTTCCCTCAATAAAAAAACCGCCACTTAAGGCGGTTTTTTATTTACTTATTTTTTAGCAACTTTTTTGATTTTTATGGTTTTTGCTGGTTTAGCAGGTTTAATTTTTGGCATTGTGGCTAAGTCACTAATAAAACCCCAATGCTTTTTTAAGTCCTTAGCTAGTTCTTTTACTTCTTTGGGACCGTTCTTTTTTATCTTCTCATGCTTAGCAGCAACAGTATCGATGATTTGATGATAGATTGGCTCACTTACTTCACGAGCGTTTTCTAGTTTTTCAATAACATCACCCTTCATTTTAATTGCCCAAGCCTTGGCTTGTTTTTGTGCCTTCTTACCATCTTCTGTAAAAAGGAAATAAGCAGAAGCAGCAAGTCCAGCTAAACTAGCGCCTAAAGCAACCGCGCCAGAAGCACCAGACTTACCCTTTTTAATCTCTTTTTTCATAATTTTAAAATTAATTTAAATGATTAAATTTTTATTAACTTAATTATAGCATATTTCTTAAGTTATTTGTAAATTTGTAGCCATTATTCTATTTTTTAATTAAAATATTTTCTTCTTTTAAAACCTCTATTGCGTCATCAATCTTATCAAACAGCGGAATTTTAAATTTTTTACAAATAAATTCAACATTGCCATGTCTCCAGAATTTTTTTGGACAACAGCAAATTATTTTGTTGTTTCTAGAAAATAGTCCCAGCTTTAATAAAGATATTGGACTTTTAGACTCTGGTGTAAAATACATAATGATGTAATCACTTTTGTCTAAACCAGAAAATTCCCATTCGACCTGTTCCCTGAATCTTTTATTATTAATTGTTTGTTTCCAAGAAGAATCCCAATGATCACGACGTGGATTAAGCAAGGTTCCTTTATATGATTCTAAAGATTTAGCAATTTGGGTTTGCCAATCTTCAGCTTTGCCCATCTCAATGCTTCCAGCCAAAAATATTACTGGCTTTTGGGTTTTAATTACTTTATCTGGTGCTTTTATTATTTTCATATAACTACTTATTATCGTCGATGAAATATTTATAGCCGTAAATTAAAACAGGCGTCGACATAAAATACCATATAATAATATCATCTAGTGGCATTTTTTGTCCAAAAATGTTTAAGCTTAACAAATAGTTCCCTGGCCAAAACCAACTGCCGATTTTAAGAGAAATAAGTTCATAAACAAAAAATAAAATAGCAAAAAATAGTGTTGTAGTTAAAGTTTTTTTAAATAATCTAGGATTATTTATTATCAGTAAGAATCCAGGGATGATTAAAATAATTAAGGCGATTGTAAAATAATTAGCACCAACTAAAGCAGAATTATAAAGATAAAGACTATAAATTAGAGTACTAAAAATGGTATAAAGACCTATTAAATATTTAAATTTTTTACTAATAGCCGTAAAAATATCATCATCAACAAAGTATTTATAAAAACTAAGTGCCCAAATAAAATTTAAAAAAGCAAAAATCATATTTTCAATTGGAATAAGTCCAAAAGGGCGATAAAAAATAGACTGCACATCCCAGACATTAACTATTCGAGCCATGAGTTCTACTGGTGGTGCAAACATCAGAGCTGCAGTAATAGAAAATAAAAAAACTGGCCAGCGAGAATTTTTAAGCCAGAGGAAATTGATAAAACTAGGAATGACTAAGACAATAATTATAGAAAATATATATAGTGGTCTAGTGAGCAAAACAAAAACTAAAGCTATTATTAAATAACTAATAACAAAAAGTAGTTTGTTGGTTTTGTCTTTTGTCATGCATTATATTGTATCATATTTTAGGCTCAGAAATAAAAAAAGAGGGCAACGTGTTTACGTTACCCCCTAATCAGTTAAATGTTACGGCTTGTAAGTGATAAAATAATTATCAAATGCCTCTTTAAGATTCAAGTTAATTTTCAAGAATTCTGCCAACAAATCATTTAACCAATTAATTTGAGAATCAAGGTTATCGGTTTTGAAACTTTCAACTAGTGTCTTCATTTTTCTATGTTTTAAATTATTAATATTACTATTTTATAAACAAAAAATAGCACGAAAAGTGCTATTTTTGCCAATACTGCTCGCGCATAAGGATTATTTCCTAACTTTTAAATGCTTAAATATTAGGGATATTAGAAAATTATTATCTATTAACTAA
>CAZHYP010000030.1:0-8407 GCA_964536885.1 uncultured Gammaproteobacteria bacterium
ATGCGGGTATCGTATAGTGGTTATTATGCGACCTTGCCATGGTCGAGAGAGGGGTTCGATTCCCCTTACCCGCTCACATAAGAAAAACAACTCCAGAAATGGGGTTGTTTTTTGTTGGTTGACAGTGTTTAAAAAATATATTACACTAAATTTTAATAAAATCAGTTACTTAACAACCAAAAAATAAAACCACATCATGAAAACAGGAACCCTAGCACCGAAGCTAACAGATTTGTATGTACAGATCGAACGTTTAATTTTCCTAGCAAACAGTGCTTTGCCGCCTAATCAAAAAAGATTTGGCGGTTACCTGACCATCCTTGATGCTCAGGATGGGAAAGTTCTTTTGGTCTTGGCCTGCGGCGTGATACCATTGGAGAAAGCTGAAAAATATCGGAGACTTTCACTGGAAAAAGCCCAAAGAGTTTTTGAAGACAAGGAGTATAACACTTCTTGGGATACCCAGGATGAAGCTAATGCTAAGTATCCGGGAGCTATTCGTGGCGTTGAGACAATCGATTCTTTTTCCGGGCACATTCCAGACGCTGACGAGGCAATTTCTACCTCCGCGTTTTACTTGTTGGAGCCGGCAGAGCTTGGTGCTCGCTGCAATTGCGAGGCTACCAAAAAACTTTTCATGTATTACTATGATGAAGTGTCAAAAAGAAATAAGTTCATCAAACCGTTTCTCAAAAACACCATGCTAAACTATGGGAACAGCTTTTTGCAGTCCCTGATAAAGTAAAAAAAGAGGGGTCCTAGATTGTAACAATCTTTGGACCCCTATTTTATTTCAAGAATACGATGGTGAGTTCCGTGACGCTAATTAGAAAAAAACAAATCTTTCTAAGGAGTAAAGTTTTTTTACTTTTTCTAAAAAACTTAATCGCACACGGAGTAAACATCATTGGTAGCCAGCCGATACCAAACAGAATGTAGGCTAAATCTTTTAAATAATTGCTGTTTGTTATCTCAACTAAACCGACAAAAATAAAAGTTGCTCCCCAGAAAGCGGTTATCGCTAAATTAAACCACTCTTTTTTGGCACCATATACATAGGTGGCGTTAATCATTTCGATTAAGCCGTAGACTAGAAAAAACACTGCCATTCCCATAGTCTATTTTTAAGGTTACTAATGTCTTTAATTTAAAATAAGCCGTAGCCTTTGTCAATTAATGCTATTGACAATATTAAATAATTATTATAAAATATTTTTTGTCTTTAACAATATGTTTTACAAAAACCTAAATCATGAAGAAAGTTCAACCTTTTTATCGCAGTATTTTAAGTCAACTCAGAAAATCCGAAAAAACCTTGTCAAAAAACAAGAAAATCGGAAAATTTATTAACCACTTTGTTTCGGAGGCGAAAACAATTTCCAACACAATTATCTCCACCAAGGTCCCCGAAGAAGAGGTTCCAGCTCTTATTTTTGGACTGGAAAGTTTCTATAAAGATTTCGAAACCAAGTATCCTCGTGATGAGGATGGGTGCGGCAGCCGAAAAGAGCGCGTGGCAATTGAAAAAGCCTTGGCCAAAGCCGTAAGTAGCTTAAAGGAGCGCCTTTAAAAAAATAAAAAAATTCCACCGAACCAGCAATGGTTCGGTGTTTTTTTTAAGTCCCAAAACCATTGACGAAAGCAATATTTTCCGCTATAAATAGATAGTAACAAACATATTTAATTACAAATGACCTAAATAAGGTCGTTTTTGGCTAGAACTCCCCGGTTTCAGCCCCAAATAAACAATGAGAATCAAATTTCACCGAACAGAGGCTAAAGAACAAATTTTCTTTAAGTCTAACGCACAAATCAAAGCCCCTCAGGTTTTTTTAATTGATGAAACAGGAGAGAGTATTGGTATTATTGATACTTCTGAGGCAATTGCTATGGCCACTGACTTGGACTTAGATTTAGTAGAAGTAAACCCTAAAGGAAATCCTCCAGTTGCTAAAATTGTTGATTTAGGACAACTTAAGTATGAGCGTGAAAAAAAGGCCCATAAGCAAAAAATGCAACAGAAAAAAGTTGAAATTAAGGCTGTTCGTTTGTCTTTTAGAATTAGTGATCATGACACCGAATTACGTCTTAATCAATCAATTAAGTTCTTAAGCAAGGGTGACAAGCTTAAGGTGGAGTTGCTACTTAAGGGCCGTGAAAAGCAATATCCGCAGAAAGCCGCGGAGATAATGAACGAATTTATTAATAAATTAAAAGCCGTGCCGGACTTTAATATTGAGCTTGAACAACCCTTGACAAAACAAGGCGGAAGATTTACCATGATAGTAATCAATAAAAAGTAAGGATATCGTGAAATCAGGTTTCTACCTGTTTTTTTCTTGAAAAGTATGCCAAAAATAAAAACACATCAAGCTACTGCTAAACGCTTTAAGGTAACTGGCAGTAATAAAGTAACTCAAAGAAAATCCGGACAAGCTCACAACAACGCTCATGAATCCGGCAGTACAACTCGTTCCAAGAGAATGGATTTGTCGACTACAAAAACTCTGACCAAGACTGTAAAGACTTTGGCTCAATTTAACTAACCAAATTATCTATTTAGAAAAATATGCCTAGAGTAAAGAGAGGTACCTCCCATGTTAAAAGAAGAAAAAACCTATTGGCCGATGTTAAAGGCTACATGTGGGGCCGTAAGAAATTAATCAAATTAGCTAGAACTGCACGTACCTTAGCTGGTGCTCATGCTTATACTGATCGTCGTAAGAAAAAACGTGATATGCGTGCTTTATGGCAGATTAGAATCAACGCTTTTGTTCGTGAATACGATTTATCATACTCCCGCTTTATGGGACTTTTAAAGGCTAATAACATCGAAATCGATCGTAAAGTTTTAGCAGAAATGGCTATTAATAATAAGCCAGTACTTGCTAAAATAATCGAGAAAATAAAGAAATAATTTTTATGAACTGGATTAAGATTGCCCAAATCGTAGTTTCTGTATTGCTTATCGTTGCGATTTTATTACAAAATCGTGGCGCTGGTTTAGGTTCTGCTTTCGGCGGATCCGGTGGTGTTTATTTAACCAAACGCGGTCTCGAAAAGAAACTATTTATTGCTACTATTGTTTTAGCTGTTTTATTTTTTTCTCTATCAATTCTCGGCATTATTCTTTAAGTTTTTGCCAACGTGAAACCTCTTAAAACTAAAAAAGAATTATTGGCAGTTATCGGAAAAACTCGTAGTCGTTTTTCTAAATTTTTTGGAAAAATGGCTAGTGTTTTATTACGCAAAAGCAGTCATGAGGCCGCTGATAAAAATTTAGTTTATACTTTGGCTTCTAGTAAAATTCCTAGTAGCCAGCAGATGAAACATTTGAATAAAACTTTATCCAAAAAAGAAAGTTTAATTATTCGAATTGCTCTGGCAATAGTTTTAGTTAATTTAGTTTACTTGGGAATTCGTTTTTATAATAAGCACATTACTGTTACTCCATTACCTGGAGGAACTTATCATGAAGGTGTTGCTGGTTATCCAAAGACTATTAATCCTTTGTACAGTACTAATCGCGATGTTGATCGTGATTTGTCTCAACTTATTTACTCCAGTTTGTATAAGTATGATAAGAATGGCCAATTAATTAATGACCTGGCTGAAAATATTGAAACTAGTGATAGTAAAACTTTTGTTGTTACCTTAAAAAATAATGTTAAATGGCATAGTGGCGAAGCTTTAACTGTCGATGATGTAATTTTTACTTTTAACTTAATAACAAACCCCGAATATAATTCACCACTTCGAAAAAACTTTTCTTCAGTTAGTATTGAAAAAGTATCCGACAATCAGATTAAATTTACTTTACCATCAGCTTATGCCGCTTTCTCGGGTTTACTTACTTTTGGTATTATGCCCCAGAGTGTTTGGGAAAGTGTTTCTCCTGATTCTGCCAGTTTGACTGATTTAAATTTACAACCAATTGGCTCTGGTCCTTATAAGTTCAAATCTTTACTCAAAAGTAAACAAGGAGAGCTTAAAGAATATCGCTTAGAAATAAATCCAAACTATTACGGACAAAAACCATATATTGAAAATATTATTTTTAAATTTTATCCAGATTCTAACGAGTTAATTGCCGCCTTTAATGATGGCGACGTTGATGGCATTGGTTATCTTCCTTTCGCTTTAAAACCAAAATTGTTAGCTCAAAACTCTTTAAATTTTTATTCTCTTAACTCTGCTCAAGAAGATTTAATTTTTTTCAGAACCGATAATAATAAAAATTTAGCCGACTTAAATGTTCGTCGCGCTCTTGCTCTTTCGATTGATAAAAATTCTTTAGTTAAAGAATTATTTGAAAATTTTTATAAAGTAATTGATGGACCGTTACCGGTTTCATCTTTTGCTTACAATAATCAAATTACTAAATATAATTATGACGCCGTTTCTGCTAATGCCAAATTAGATGAGGCTGGTTGGCAACGAGTTATTATAAGTGCTGAAAATTTAGCCTCTGATTCATCGGAGGTTAAAGCGATTATCGCTTATGCTAGTTCGACTTCTGAAAAACCAGAGGGCGTGTGGCGTTTTAAAAAAGATAAGAAAGACAATGTTGAATTGTTGACTGTTAAGTTAAGCGCCGTCGAAGGCACTGATTCTCTAATTGCCGCAGGTCGCGTTAAAACTTATTGGGACGCTGTTGGTGTTCACACCACTGTTGATGTCGTATCATCTGCTGAAGTAGCAAACTTAATCTCTTCAAGAAGTTTCGAAGCTTTACTCTTCGGTCAAATGCTTGGTGGCGATCCCGATGTTTTTGCTTTTTGGCACTCTAGTCAAATTAGCGGTAACGGTTTAAATATTTCTGGTTATAAGAATGATAAAGTCGATGGATTTTTAGAGAGCGCTAGAGTTCGTGCTGATAAAAATTCTCGAATTGATGGTTACAAAGAAGTTCAACGCATTATTGCCGACGAGCTTCCTGTTATTTTCCTTTACGAAAAAAACTATATATATGTACAAAGTAAAAAGGTTAAGGGGTTTGGTTCAACTGCTGTAATTGATTCCTCTGACCGCTTTGCCGACATTTCTAATTGGTTCTTAAAATCTCGAAATAAATTTTCTTGGTAACCAATTATTTTCAAAATAAAAAATTATCTCTCTAACGATAAATTAATTAAGAAGTTTGTGTTTTTATTTAGCTTTTGTCTAATATTTTAAAGCACAAAATTCAATTCTCACATGATAACTAAATACAAATCGCCAGCGGCTTCGTCCAGCTCTTTTTCGTCTGGCAAAAAGTCTGGTGATGATCTGGTAGTTTTTAAATCCAGCAAACCAAACAATTTTTTTAGAGGACGCAAACCAACAAATGTTGGTGTTTTAAACGATCCTTTAAACATCGACGTTATCTTGAAAGAAGATAAAGAATTTTTGCAACGCGAAGGCAAGCCGGTGACTGGTCAAAGTAATTTTAAAAAACCTCAATCAGTAACCGTTAAGCCAGTAGCCACTCCGGCAAAGACTTCTTACAATAATCGTCCCAACAATAATTATCGCGGGCGAACTAGTAATAATTCAAATTTTCAAGCGACTCCTCGCCAAGCTTTTAATCAACAAGCGGGCAAGGATAATTTGCGTGTGATGGTTATGGGCGGACTTGAAGAAGTTGGTCGCAACATGACTATTTTTGAATGCAACAAAGAAATTATTATTATTGATATGGGGTTGCAGTTTCCGGAAGAAGACATGCCTGGTATCGACTACATAATTCCTAATGTTACCTACCTACAAGATAAAAAAGATTGGATTAAGGGGGTAATCATTTCTCATGGTCATTATGATCACATCGGCGGCATTCCGCACATCATGGGTGAAATTGGCAATCCGCCAATGTTCATGGGTAAACTGACCGCTGGTTTAGTTCGCAAAAGAAATCTTGAATATAAGAGCGCTCCAACTTTAAAGATTAAAGAAGTGGATGACTCTTCTAGTATTAAATTAGGAAATTCTTTTACCGTGGAATTTTTAAGAGTTAATCACTCTATTCCTGATTGTTTTGCAACTATTATTCGCACTCCACTTGGTGTTTTAGTTCATACTGGTGACTTTAAAATTGATTTTACTCCAGTTAACGATAAACCAGCCGATTTAAATCGCATGGCTCAGCTTGGCGCTGCCGGCGTAAGACTTTTGATGTCCGATTCAACTGACGCTACTCATCCTGGTTATCAGGTTTCTGAATCTTACATCGGTGAAGAGATGGGAAAATTATTTGAAAAGATTGAAGGTCGCATTATTATTGGCACCTTTGCTTCTCAATTATCTCGTGTTCAGAAAATTTTTGATTTAGCTGAAAAATATGGTCGCCGTGTTTCTCTTCAGGGCCGCTCGATGTCTACTAACGTTGAGGTAGCTCACGAAATTGGTTACTTAAAGTTTAATCCAAAACTTTTAATTGATGATAAGGATTTAAACAAGATGCCAGACAATAAGGTTATTATTGTTGGTACTGGCGCTCAAGGAGAAAGCAACGCGTTTTTAAGTCGTGTGGTAAATGGTGAGCATCGTACCGTCAACATTAAACACGGTGACACCGTTTTATTCTCTTCATCAGTTATTCCTGGTAATGAACGCTCCATTCAAAATTTAATGGATCGAGTAGTTCGTCAGGGTGCTAAGATTATTCACTATAAAATGTTAGATATCCACGCCGGCGGACACGCTAAAGCGGAAGATTTAAAACTTACCATGAGATTATTCAAACCAGAATATTTCATGCCCATTGAGGCTAATCATTACATGTTGCGTGCTCATGCGGAACTAGCGGAACAAGTTGGTATTCCTAAAAATAAAATTTTTGTAGCCGACAACGGACAAGTAGTTAGTTTCAAAAATATTGGAGGCAAGGTTGAGGGAACTCTAACTGACGAAAAAGTGCCAACCGACTATGTGATGGTTGATGGTCTAGGTGTTGGTGATATTTCCGAAATTGTTTTACGCGACCGTCGTATGATGTCTGAGGATGGTATGATTGTGGTTATTGCTACCATCGATGCTCATACGGGGGACATTATTGGTAATCCAGATTTGATTTCTCGAGGCTTTGTTCACATGAAAGAAAGTCGAGACTTAATTGAAAAAACTCGTATGAGAGTTAAGAAAATTATTAAAGACAAGAATCCAACTGCCGTAGCTGATGATGATTATATTAAAAATAAAATCAGAAACGATATTGGTCAATTCTTATTTACTCAAACTAAACGTCGTCCGATGGTGCTTCCAGTGGTTATTAAGGTATAATATTACTACTTACAAAAAGCCAGCTTAAATTATTATGAAGTTAGCAACCAAAAATATAAAATGGTTAATCTTACTTTTCATGGTGATTGTTGGCTTTTTTATTTATGCCAACTCGCTTCCTAACAAATTGTTTTGGGATGATGATGATATGATCACTAATAATATCTACATTAAAGATTGGTCATATCTTCCTAATTATTTTTCAGAAAACTTAATTGCTGGTGCTGGGCAGGTTTCTAATTATTGGCGACCATTACTTTTAGTTTCTTTTGCGGTCGATTATCATATTTTTGGGTTGAATCAGGCGGGCTATCATTTAGTAAATTTATTTTGGCATCTACTTTCTGCCTGGTTAATTTATTTATTGTTATATCAGCTCAGTAAAAAACAATGGCTGTCTTTTTTGCCGGCTCTGTTGTTTTTAGTTCATCCACTGCAAACCGAGGCGGTCACTTATGTTGCCGGGCGGGCTGATCCAATGTCAGCCGCCTTAGTTTTATTGTCTTTGCTTAATTATGTTTTTTATCGGAAGCAGAGTAAAAAAATATTTATTGGTGGAAGTTTATTGTTTTTCTTGGCTTCATTATTTGTTAAGGAGCAGTCATTAATGCTGCCAGCCTTAATTTTTATTATTGAATTTTTCTTTTTCTTTGATAAGAAGAAGTGGCAAAAAAGTTTAAAAATATTTTTGCCTTTTGTCTTTATTTCAGTCGCCTTCTTCTTGGTGCGAGTTTTTTTCTTGAACTTTAACGACCTGCTCTCTGGCGTTGATTATGCAAGTAGTTATGATACTAGTTTAAAGACTAGACTGTTAACTTTTACGTATGTTTTTATAAAATATCTGCAATTATTATTTGCGCCTTTTAATTTGCACATGGCCTACGAAGTAAATCCGGTGACTTCATTTTTTTCTTATTCTGTGGCTGGGTTTATTTTAGCGATTGCTGGTTTTATTTACTTAATAAAAAAATATTGGCAGAAAGATAAGTTGTTGGTTTTTGGTTTAGCTTGGTTTTTAATTTTGTTATTGCCAAGAACCAATATCATTTCAATCAATCGTCCCCTTTATGAACACTGGTTATATTTACCAATGGCTGGTTTTTGGTTGGTGATAATTTTATTGGTCCAAAAAATAAAAATAAATAAAAAA
>CAZHYP010000031.1:0-8285 GCA_964536885.1 uncultured Gammaproteobacteria bacterium
TTACGCTTAAAATATAATTCTGATTTAGCTAATGGACTGGGAAATTTAGCGGCTCGTGTTTCTACGTTGTTAGAAAAAAATGAGATTGCTACTAATTTAGAAATTAAAACTCAAGAACCTTGGGCACAGGAATTTGTTAAAACAATTAGTGCTTATAAATTTAATGAAGCCTTGGGGGTTCTATGGAATCAGATTAGGGATTGTAACGAAAGATTATCTAGCGCCGCTCCTTGGAAAATGGAAGATAAGACGGAAATCGAAAATTGCTTGAAACCAATCGCTCAGGATATTTTAAATGTCGCTTACTATTTACAGATATTTATGCCAGACACTGCAGCGAAATTAATTAGTCAATTTAGTGAGGCACAAATTAAAAAAGGTGAATCTTTATTTCCACGTTTAACTTAACTATAAAAATATGTCTTATTTTGACATCGGGCTACTGGTTATTTTATTAATTTTCGTTGGCAATGGTTTGGCTAAGGGTTTAATTAGATTACTAGGACAAGTGGTGGGACTCATTGTCGCTTCTTATGTCGCTAGTCATTTCTATTTGACTTTTTATGCGTGGGGTCAGGATATGGTAAATTGGGGTGAGGGCACCGAGAAATTTTTATCCTTCTTGATAGTATTTACGCTGGTGACCAGCTTGGTAGGAGTTGTCTTTATCATCATTGAAAAATTATTTAATTTAATTTCCATTATTCCTTTTACCAAAACCATCAATAGATTATTAGGTGGTGTACTTGGTTTGTTTGAAGGATCGCTCGCTCTTGGTTTAATTTTATTTGTAGCGGCTCGCTATGCCTGGATTGGCGGTATGTTTGGTTCACAACTAGTTGAATCAAAAGTCGCACCGCTGATGATTAAAGTGGCTAATGTTGTGATGCCATTTTTACCGGAAGCGCTTAAAGCTCTAAAATCAATTATTGGTTAATATGTATCTCAAGATAAATCCTAAAAAAATAACAAGCGCCGATCAGGCGCTTATTGTTAAGTCATTACAAGACGGAGAAGTGATAGTTTATCCAACTGACACCATCTATGGTTTGGGTTGTTTAGCCAGTGACGTTAAAGCAATTAAGAAAATAAAAGCTATTAAAAAGCGAGACGAAAACAAACCACTTTTAATTTTGGTTTCCAGTTTATACATGGCTAAAAAATATTGTTTCGTTTCGAAAAAACAAGAAAGCATTTTAAGGGAATTGTGGAATTCTAATCGACCAACATCAGTTATTTTGCGTCATCGAAATTTGTTGCCTCAGGAATTAATTCCTAAACATAAGGGTTTGGCAGTGCGTTTGCCTAAAAGTGATTTTTTACGTAAAATAATAAGGACCGCCGGTGTCCCTGTGGTATCGACCAGCTTTAATATTAGCGGCGAGCCAGTGTGGAATGAGGTTAATTTTTTAGCCACAAAAAAACTAAAAATCAGTGACCCAGAATTAATTGTTGATGGTGGTAAGTTAAATAACAAACCATCAAGAATAGTTGATTTGATGGAAAATGAAATAAAGATTATCAGAAAATAATTATATGGAAAATATTAATAACGAAGAGGCTGTTTCCTATTCTATTATAAAAAAAAGTAAACCAAAAAGTCGTAATTTTTTAGGTTTACTTCTAATTTTACTTGTTGCCATTTCTTTTGGTGGTGGCTTTTATTTAGGAAAAGGTAGAATAGATAAAAATAGAGAAATTGCTTTAGGAGATAAGGCGACAAGCACTTCAGAAGATGCCTTTGATTTTAATATTTATTCAGAAGCCTGGAATTCCTTACGTTCCGATTTTGTGTACAAAAACAAAATTAAGGACAAGGATATGTTCTATGGCTCCATTAAAGGTTTAGCCGCTTCTGTTAAAGATCCTTACACCGTTTTCATGACCCCAGAAGAATCAAAAGAATTTGATAATGATTTGTCAGGAACCTTTGAAGGCATTGGAGCCGAGGTGGGGATGCGTAATGATGTTGTGACTGTTATTGCTCCACTTTCGGGAATGCCGGCAGAAAAGGCTGGTATTAAAGCAGGGGATAAGATATATGCTATTAATGGTGAAAGTACCATTGGCCTAACAGTTGATGAAGCAGTAAAAAAAATCAGAGGACCAAAAGGAACCTCGGTAACATTAACTATTATTAGAAATAAAGAAACTGCGACTCGTGATGTGAAAATAGAAAGAGGAATAATTTCTGTTAAGAGTGTTAGTGTAACACATCGAACAGACGGCATTTCGGTTATTAAAGTAACTAATTTTAATGATGATACTAAAGAATTATTTAGAAATGCTGTTAAAGAAGTGGTTGCTAAGAAGCCAAAAGGAATTATTTTAGATTTAAGAAATAATCCTGGTGGTTATTTAGATACCGCTGTTTATATGGCCAGTGAGTGGATTAAGGAAGGACCGGTGGTTCTTGAACAGTTTGGTGATGGTAGTAGAAATGAATATACTGCCACTGGAAACCCACAACTGGGAAATTTTAAAACCATGGTTTTAGTTAATGGTGGTAGTGCTTCCGCTTCAGAGATTGTGGCCGGAGCACTGCGTGATTATAAAAAAGCTACTTTAGTTGGAGAACAAACATATGGAAAGGGTTCGGTTCAGACCATTCGTGATTTAAGCGATGGTTCTTCAATGAAGATTACTATCGCTACCTGGATGACTCCAGAAGGTGATTTTATTAATGAAAAGGGACTTACTCCTCAAGTGGAAGTTAAGATGACTGCTGCTGATGTTGAGAAAAACCGAGATCCACAACTGCAGAAAGCCGTTGATTTGATTTTGAAACCAGTAGCCGCACCAGCTAAAAAATAAAAAAATAAAGCAGTCATTTTGTGACTGCTTTTTTTAATAAGTTTATGGGTTAATGAAACTCAGCTTTCATTAACTCTCGGTCAAGAGGTATAACGGGAAAGAATTCTTCTTCACCGCTAAAACAACTTTCATTTATTTCCGCACCGGTGATAATCACCCTGAGAAAATATTCCAGTTCTTCCTTTTTTTCTGGTTGAAGTTTGGATATATCGATTTCGTCGGCATGATAGGCCGCTTCAATTTCTCGATCCTCAGCCATCTGTTGGGCTAGTCGGTATAGATCTTTGTCTTCGATATCAGTACCCTCAACTCGATAATACTTTAAACCTTTAACTACTTTGTAAATCATTTTTCCTCTCCGTTTAAATGAATAATGTTGTTAAATAACTATTTTATTTATACATTTTATATTAATTTTTGTCAATATTATGTCAAACACAAAAAAAACCGTCAGTCCTAAAAGGGGTCAAAAAAAAGAAAAATTGCCAACAAAATACATCTTTGTGGTTGGTGGGGTGATGTCTGGAGTTGGTAAGGGAATTACCGCCGCTTCAATTGGTCAAATACTGCAGAGCCGCGGTTATCACGTCAGTGCCGTTAAAATGGACCCTTATATTAATATTGATGCTGGTACAATGAACCCAATTGAACATGGGGAAGTTTTTGTGACTGAAGATGGTGATGAAACTGATCAAGACATTGGCAACTACGAAAGATTTTTAAACACTAATATCTACAAAATAAATTACATGACCACCGGTCGGGTGTATCAAAGTGTTATACAGAAGGAAAGGAACTTAGAATATAAAGGGAAGTGTGTTCAAGTAGTACCTCATATTCCGATGGAGATTTGTGAGCGTATTGATAAGGCAGTTGCTAAGACCGAAGCCGAGATTATGATTATTGAAATTGGCGGCACGGTTGGTGAATATGAAAATTTATTATTTTTAGAGGCTGCTAGAATGATGAAATTTTATCATCCTAAAGATGTGTTAACGGTTATCGTATCTTACTTACCAGTACCAAATATGATTGGTGAGATGAAAACTAAACCAACTCAGCACGCCGTTCGTAATCTTCAAGGGGCTGGCATTCAACCAGATTTAATCGTGGCTCGCTCTGATCGTCCACTTGATAATCATCGCAAAGAAAAATTAGCGCTTAATTGTAATGTGGCGATGGAAGATGTTATTAGTGCTCCAGATGCCGCTTCGATTTATGATATTCCACTTAACTTTGAAAAAGGTAATATCAGTGAACGAATTTTAGAAAAATTATCACTACCTATTAGAAACAAAGAAACCAAAAATGCCGCTTGGAAGAAAATGGTTTCAACTATTAAGAATCCAAAACATCATGTCGAAATTGGTATCGTTGGTAAATATTTTTCTAGCGGTGATTTCTCGCTCACTGATTCCTATATTTCCGTGATCGAAGCCGTAAAACATGCCGGAGCAGAGAATCAAACTAAAGTTAATTTACACTGGTTAAATGCTGAAGATGTGGAACGTGATGGTGTTAAAATCTTAAAAGGCTTAGATGGTATTATTGTACCTCAAGGTTGGGGTGGACGCGGTTCTGAAGGAAAGATTGCCACTATTAAATATTGTCGTGAAAAAGGCGTGCCATATTTTGGTCTGTGTTATGGTATGCAAATGGCAGTAATTGAATTTGCTCGCAACGTGGCTAAATTAAAAGACGCTAATTCCGCTGAAGTAAACCCTAAAACCGCTAACCCGGTTATCCATATTATGCCTGGTCAAGAAAAGATTATTGCTGAGAAAGGTTATGGCGGCACGATTCGTTTAGGCGGTTGGCCTTGTCAGATTCAAGCTGGCACTCATTTAGCGGCTGCTTATGGTAAATATACTAAGAGTAAAGTAATTAGCGAACGTCATCGTCATCGCTATGAATTTAATAATGCTTATCGTGAGCAGTTCCAGAAGTTAGGTTTAGTAATTGCCGGTACATCACCAGATGGTGAAATTGTCGAAGCGATTGAAATAAAAAATCACCCATTCTTTATCGGTGTCCAATTCCACCCAGAATATATTTCAAGACCACTTGCACCACATCCATTGTTTGTGGAGTTTGTTAAGGTTTGTTTGAAGAAGGGGCATTTATAGTTTATTTTAATAAAAATAATGCTAATATTAGTTAATTTTATCAAATATTTATTTACAATACAGGTAGTATTACTTGACAATAGGCTATATATTGCTTTACAATATTAACATGATAAATAAAAAGACTAAAATTAAGGAGTTTATCTATAAAGAATTGCCAGAGCATTCTGGGGATATAGTCGCTTTGATTGCAAAAAATTTTGGTATTTCGAGACAGGGCGCTCACTTGTATATATCTCAAGAAGTAAAAGATGGAAAAATAATAAAAATTGGTAATACTAATTCCACTAGATATTTTTTAGTTGGCGGAAATAAAATAGAATTTAGCTTAACGACAAAACAAAGATTAGAGGAGGATAGGGTGTGGTCTAAATATGTAAAACCAATGATTTTAAAATATCCTGAAAATATACAGAGAATAATAGCTTATGGTTTTACGGAAATATATAATAACGCCATTGACCATTCTGGCGGAAGTGTTATATACACTAAAATTGAAGTTATAGGCGAAAAAATAGAAATCACTATAATGGATAATGGCGTTGGAATATTTAAGAAAATTAAAGATGCCTTGAAATTGGATTCTATAAGAGAGTCAATACTTCATTTATCAAAGGGTAAATTTACCACAGATCCAGCTAATCACAGCGGGGAAGGCATATTTTTTACATCTCGGGTCTTTGATAGATTTTCCATTCTATCTAGTGACATGTATTATAGTTTCGAAAATGAAGATTGGTTTCTGTCTGGTGAAAAAAATGAAAATTTTGGACAAGGAACTTTTATTAAAATGATTATTTCTGTAAATTCAACTAAAACAACCAAAGAGGTTATGGATAAATATACTGATCAAGAAATAGGTTTTGGAAAGACTATTGTGGCTGTGGCTTTAAGCTCTGACCCTAATGATCCTCATGTATCTAGGTCGCAAGCTAAAAGGTTGATAATGGGTCTTGATAAATTTAAAACTATAATTTTAGATTTTAAAAATGTGGCTTCAGTAGGACAAGCTTTTGTGGATGAAGTTTTTCGAGTTTTTAAAAATGAAAATCCAAATATCAATATTAAGTATGTTAATGCAAATGAGGAGGTTGATAGTATGATTAAAAGAGGGTTAATGTCTAGATAAATATATTTTTTATAAAACGATAATAAGGTTGAAAACCTTATTTTTTATGGTCTTTTTGATTAAAGACTGGTGTGATATACTGTAACCTCTGTTATGTAATTATGAAAACTCTCCTCAAAAAATACTTCGGTTATGACACTTTTCGCCCTTTGCAAGAGGAGGTTATTGCTAATGTTTTAGCTGGCAAAGATTCTTTTGTTTTGATGCCTACTGGTGGTGGTAAATCAATGTGTTATCAATTACCAGCTTTAAAATTACCAGGCCTTACAATTGTTATCTCACCACTAATTGCTTTAATGAAGGACCAGGTAGACGCTTTGCAGGCTAATGGTATTAAAGCTGAGTTTATTAATTCATCACTACTGCCAGCTAAGATAGAAGAAATTAAAACCAGAATTATAAAAGGTGAAGTGAAGATTTTATATTTAGCACCAGAGCGTTTTGCTTTGTCAGATTTTCAAGATTTTTTACTTAAACTAGATATTAGTTTAATTGCGGTTGATGAAGCGCATTGTATTTCGGAGTGGGGACATGACTTCCGTCCTGATTATCGCAATTTAGGACTGCTTAAAAAATTATTTCCTCAGGTGCCTGTAATTGCGCTTACTGCTACGGCTACTGAAAAAGTGCGGGAAGATATTGTGCGTCATTTAAATTTAACTAAAGCTAAAGTTTTTATCTCTAGTTTTAACCGTGATAATTTACACTTACAAGTAGTGAGCAAGAAACAAGCTTTTCCTAAATTAGTTCATCTGCTTCAAAAATATAAAAATGATTCGGTTATTATTTATTGTTATTCACGCAAAGAAACGGAAGAGATTACGGAAAATTTAAAATTAAATGGCTTTAACGCTGGTGCTTATCACGCTGGACTGGAAGCTAATCAAAGAAAATTAGCTCAAGAATTATTTATTAAAGATAAAGTTAATATTGTTGTGGCCACGATTGCTTTTGGGATGGGCATCGATAAACCAGATGTGCGCTTAGTGGTTCATTATACTTTTCCTAAAACTTTAGAAGGGTATTATCAAGAAATCGGTCGTGCCGGTCGTGATGGTTTAAAGAGTGACTGTGTTTTGTTTTATACTTACGCCGATACTCGCAAACACGAATTTTTTATTAATCAAATAAATGATAAAAAATTACGTGATACCGCTCAAGAAAAATTAGATGAGGTTTTAAGTTACTGTGAACTTAATACTTGTCGCAAAAAACATTTACTTAAATATTTTGGGGAAGACTTAAAAACTGATAATTGTCAGTCTTGTGATTGTTGTAATACAGTTCGTGAAACTTTTAACTCTAGTGAGATTACTAAAAAAATAATGTCAGCGATTATTCGCACTGATAGTCACTACGGTAAGAATTATGTTATCGAAGTTTTACTTGGCAGGAAAACTCAGAAGATTAAAATTAATAAACATAATAAATTAACGGTTTACGGTATTGTTAAAGATTATTCCGCTAGTGAATTAAATAGTATTATTTCACAGCTTATTAGTTTAGGTTATATAAATAAAACCGATGGTAAATATCCAATCTTAAGTGTTTCAAATAAAGGCTTAAAGTTTTTAAATAGCGATGAAGCTTTAGAATTAAGTCGACCAGATAAAGAAGTGTCTCTTAAAAAAGGAGAATTAGATTATAACGAAGAGTTATTTAATATCTTACGTGAGCTAAGAAGAAAATTAGCCGAAGATGCTGGTGTACCGCCATTTGTTATTTTTGGTGATGTGTCACTACGAGAGATGGCTTATTATTTTCCTAAAGACGCTAAGAGTTTTTCTAAAATTGCCGGTGTTGGTGCTAAGAAGCTAGATCAATATGCTGATATCTTTTTGGAAGTGATTAATTATTTTTCTAAAACCCATAATTTAGTTTCACCAGAAAAAACGGAAACGATTGATATTAAAGTTAAACAACCAACTTATTTTTTAAAGACGAAAGAATTAATTCAGAAAAAAGTATCGCTAAGCAGAATCGCTAAACATGAAAAGTTAAGCCAAGACACAATTATTAATCATATTGAAAAAATGATTGATGCGGGTGAAATCTTAGATTTAGAATATCTAAAATTACCTCGTGACAGATACGAGGTAATGAGGAAGGCTTATCTTAAATGTGGTGATGAAAAACTTAAACCAGTTTTTGAATATTTAGGAGGGAAGTATACTTATGATGAACTTAAGCTAGTAAGAGTGCTGCTTCGAGCTTAA
>CAZHYP010000032.1:0-7739 GCA_964536885.1 uncultured Gammaproteobacteria bacterium
GAGCGGAGTGGTACTAATAAGTCGTTTGATTCTCCCACACTTTTGTTTGTCCAAAAATTATCAAAGATATTTATTTTACAATTTGCAAGCAAAGCAAAAAACACCATCGTTCTGGTGATTGAAGCGAAGAGGTCACACCTGATCCCTTCCCGAACTCAGAAGTTAAGCTCTTCAGCGCTGATGATACTTGGGCCTGAGCCCTGGGAAAGTAAGTCGTCGCCAGAACAATGGTGTTTTTTGTTACTCAAAAAGTGATTTTTTGATATGAAAAAAGGACCTGTTTCATCAGGTCCTTTTAGTTTATTGAATCATCAATAATCAACATCTGGTTTATTGGTTTTATGAAAAGAACAAATTCTGGTTCAGGGTCGTCTCTGTTTGATTCAAATAAACCTCCGAGTCCAATGTTGGTTATTTTTAGAAAAAGCATATGAATGAGGACGTTTTTCTCTTTCATTTTCTTTTCCAAAATATGTTTAAAAATTAATTGGTTTTCATTGTCTAAAAAACCAACAAGAAAAACAATAACCATCATATCTTCATCAAGATTACCTCTACCGGCGGCTTTAATTCCGGCCTCAATCAGCAGGTTTAGATTTTGGTTTAATTCTCTTCTTATTAAATTATCAATGTAGTCAATTTCCAGATTATACAAATCAAATATTTCTTCTGGGCGACTCATTAATATAAGTTTTAATTTGAAAACCAATAATCTCTCGTGTTTTTTAAATATTTCTACTGGCACCTCTTTAAGATTAATAAAACCCCCATCATTATTTGATGCCCCTGACAAGTAAGTGATAAGATCTGCTTCTTTCATGGCCGTATGTTTTAATTGTTAAAATACTTCTTTACAACTTAATTTCATCATATTATTTAGATTTAAGCAATAATAGGTTTTTGGATATGAAAAAGGGGCCTCTATTTATACAGAGCCCCCTCTTTTTATTTTATCCGGAATGTTATGTCCAGTATTCGATTTCGGTCGTCGCTGGATTTTGCGGCAAATATCAGATTGTCAACTCGATTATCTAACATATGCAGAAAATCTAAATACGTCTGATTCTCATTTTCTCGTATAATCTCTACAACATTCGAAAAAAGATTAATGACATTTTTAGCATCTTTTGCAGAGCCACCGCTTTCAACAAAGTCAGCAATGGAGTTGGCCAATTTTTCAATTTCCACTTTATTCAGAGCTTCTGCTGCGATGCCTGTCAGCAAATTTATTTTGCCACTGCAAAAAGTAAATTCTTTTAGATCGCTTAAAAAGTTTTCCAGGATTACAAAATCAATTTTTTCGGTAAAGTACTTTTTGTAAAGTATGTCTGAAAGCTTAACGCGACACATGTCGATTGCTTCACACGAAATGTTGTTGAGCACGGTCCAATTAGGAAACTCGCCCTTCATCAAGTTCGCAGTGAACTCATTTTTGTTAGTTATTCTATCAATTTCTCGTTGATAGATTCTATTTACGATGAAGTAAGTGGCTAGTCCAGAGATGACACAGCCGATCAGAAAAAAAATAATGTTTCAGATCATGATAATGTGTTTTTTTGGTGTTACAACTTTTCTCCAATTATCTCTTCAACAACCGTCTTCATCGGGTCATCCATTTTTTTAAAGGTCTCCATGAAAAAGCTGATGAAATGCCTTTGTTTTTCAACTCGAGCGTGTTTTACCATATAGGCAATTACAGTCATTTTTTTCTGGATTGAGCTTTCTTCGCTCAAAACTTTAATGCCAGCACTAATCAAACTTTGTTTGGAAAAATTGAATATTTCCGACATAATCTCATCCAAAAAAATTCTTTCCTGGTTTCCAACCTTCATTCTTATAAAACCGGAAATGAGTCCCGGGTTTTTCCAAAAAAGATGCTGAAAATTATTTTTAATCAGCTCCCTTTTTTCTTGGAGAACAGCAAGTGGAATAAATCTCAGGCAATAGAAATTGCCCTCTTGAATTGAATGTCCTTCCAGATATTTAATCTGAAAAGCGGCAACCTTTTCTTTTTGAACAAAAAGCTTGTTCCACAAGCTAACAAAAAGACCTATAACCCAACAAATTGCGTCAATGATGTCAGTACAAAGGTCTTCTAACCAACTACCTTCATCATAGTCATCATAAGCTAAATCACGTTTTTCCCTCCTCATGATATTTCGTTTTTTAAAGTTCAACAATGAATCAACTATAATACATTATCATACTTATGTCAATATGTAAGAAAAGCACTAATTAAGCTAAAATGCAGGTATATTAATCATAAAAATATGTCACTTATTACTTCTATCTCTGGTTTACGGGGTACTATCGGTGGTAATCCCGGCGAAAACTTAACACCACTTGATGCGGTTAAATTTACGGCTGCTTTTGTGTCTCTTTTAAAACAAAAACATCCCAAAATAAAAATTGTGGTCGGTCGCGATGCTCGTTTATCTGGCGTGGCTTTAAAAAATCAAATTATTTCTACTCTACAATTTTGTGGCGCTGATGTTGTCGATTTAGACATGGCAACCACCCCGACCGTCGAGATGTTGGTTGTTCACGAAAAAGCTCAGGGTGGTATCATTTTGACCGCCTCACACAACCCTAAGGAGTGGAATGCTCTCAAGCTATTAAATGAAAAAGGAGAATTTATTTCTGCTGACGAAGGGGCTAAGTTATTAGAATTAGTGGCGACTCATGATTTTAATTTTGTAAGTGTTGATGAACTGGGAACAGTCACGGAAATAAATGATGCTTTAGACTATCATATTAATAAAATTTTAGATTTAGATTTAGTAGGCAGTGATTTAATTGCAGCCGCTGATTTTAAAGTGGCACTTGATGGTATTAATTCTGTTGGTGGCGTTGCTATTCCAGCGTTACTTAGTAAGTTAGGGGTTAAAAATATTTATAAATTAAATTGTCAGCCATCAGGAAATTTTGCGCATAACCCCGAACCGCTTGCCGAACATTTAACTGATATTTGTGCACTAGTAAAAAAAGAACAAGCTGACTTAGGAATTGTGGTTGACCCGGACGTGGATCGCCTTGCTTTCATTGATGAAAATGGCGTGATGTTTGGTGAAGAATATACTTTGGTGGCAGTAGCCGATTATATTTTAGAAAATTATCAGAGTGATAAATATAATAAAGCAGCTGTTTCTAATTTATCATCTAGCCGCGCACTAAAAGATGTCACTGATAAACATAATGCAATATATGAAGCAGCAGCGGTTGGTGAAGTAAACGTGGTTACTAAAATGAAAAATATTAAGGCGGTCATTGGCGGCGAAGGGAATGGTGGAATTATTTATCCGGAACTTCATTACGGTCGTGACGCGCTAGTGGGTGTCGCTTTATTTTTAACTTACTTAGCTCAACAAAAAATAAAAGTTAGTGAACTGAGAAAGAAATATCCTAGCTATATCATGATTAAACATAAACTGACTTTAATCGATCGCGAGGAAATAAAAAACATTTTTAATTCTTTAAAAAGTTTTTATAGCGCCCAAAGATTAGATGAACAAGATGGTTTGAAAATTGAATGGCCTGACGCTTGGGTTCACATGAGACCATCAAACACTGAGGCGATTATGAGATTATATATTGAGGCTCCAGATGAAGAACGAGCCCAAAGCCTACTTAAGGAAATATTGTCTAATATTAAATAAAAATATTGGCAGTTTTGGTTTGCGATACGTTCTCTAAAATGCTACAATATAAAGAATGTTTTAAAGTATAAAAGAAATTATTATGACTCAAATTGTTATTTTAGCTGCCGGAAAAGGAACTAGAATGGGTTCGGACTTTCCAAAAGTTTTAGTACCAGTAAATGGTAAACCGATGATTAATCATCTGATGGAGGCGGTTATGGCTAACGAAATAAATTTCCGCCCAATCGTTGTCGTTTCTCCAGACAACAAAGAGATTATTAGCCAAGCGTTGAAAGATTATGATGTTGAATATGCAATCCAAGATAAACAATTAGGCACCGGGCATGCAGTAGCTTGTTCTCGAAATTATATTAATCCAGAAGCTAAAAATATTTTAGTTTTATATGGTGATCACCCGTTTTTAAAAACAGAATCTATCAAGCAGTTTTTAAAGCTAGAACCGGAGGCTCTAACTATTATGCCTACCGTTTTGCCAAGTTTTGATGATTGGTATCACAATTTTTATCATTTAGGACGCATTGCCCGTAACGAATTGGGAGAAGTAAAAGGAATTATTGAGTTTAAAGATTCTACTGAAGAAGAAAAGAAAATAAAAGAAATCAATCTCGGCTTCATGTGTTTTAATAAGAATTGGTTGTTTACTAACGTCGATAATTTAAAGGATGATAACAAGGCCCACGAATTTTATTTAACTGATATGGTTAAAATTGCTTTTAGTCAGGGCCATAAGATAAACGCTTTACTGATCGAGTCTCACGAAGCTATGGGCATTAATAATCAAGAAGAATTAAAAATAGCCGAATCTCTTATTTAAATTTTTATAAAAAATAGTATGAAATTTATCAGACTGATCGTGGCCGGGTTGGCGCTCTTAGCGGCTTTTGCTTGTTTGTCAATTTTTTCTACTGTTACTTACACCGAACAAAATACCGACCTAAATAGTAAGGAAGATAAACTGCCGGGTGTAAACGTTGTTCTGTCATCACTTAGTTCTTTTCTCTCACTGGTAGACAAAATTAAAGCTCCGGAATTTTTGCCAATTGCAAAAACTGAGGTCGATTATAATATGGAAATGGCTCAGGATATTTATAATAATGCCGACAGAATTGTAAAAAACGCCCCTGAAATAAGACAAGAAAATTTTCAAGAATTAGCTAATATCACACCAGAAACTATCAAAAATACGAATTGGCGAGATTTCTTTAAGAAGATAAACGAGGCTTTATCTAAGAATTGGTCTCGACCCTAAAATAATGTATAATGTAGTAGTCGAATAATTTATAATATTAATTAAGAATAACCTCTCCCTCCCGATCGCGGTTATTGAAAACAAGTATGGCCATTAAAAAAGCTAATGCCGCTCCTAAAACTACTGGTGACGGCAACAAAAAAGAAGAAGCCGCTTTGTCTGCTATGGAGCAAATCAGAGCAAAGTTCGGTGAAGGTTCGATTATGAAATTTGGTGATGCACGTAAAACCGATGTAGATGCTATTCCAACGGGTTGTTTGTCACTTGATATCGCTCTTGGTATTGGTGGTATTCCTCGTGGGCGTGTTATTGAAATCTTTGGCCCAGAATCATCTGGAAAAACTACTTTAGCTCAACATGTTGTTGCTGAAGTACAAAAGATGGGCGGCATCGCTGCCTTCGTTGATGCAGAACACGCGTTAGATCCATTGTATGCTGAAAAGATTGGAGTAAATATTAAGGATTTAATTATTTCTCAACCAGATTCTGGTGAACAAGCACTCGAAATTGTAGAAACCCTAGTTCGCTCTAATGCGGTTGATGTTGTTGTTGTTGACTCTGTGGCTGCTTTAGTTCCTCAAAAAGAAATTGAGGGTGACATGGGTGATCAACACATGGGTCTTCAGGCAAGACTGATGAGTCAAGCCCTCCGTAAATTAACTGGCTCCATTAATCGTACTAATACTGTTGTTATTTTTATCAACCAAATTAGAAATAAGATTGGAGTATTCTTTGGTAATCCAGAAACTACAACCGGTGGTAACGCCTTGAAGTTTTATGCTTCTGTTCGTGTTGAAATTCGTCGAGCAGCTCAAATCAAACAAGGAGAAAATATTATTGGTAATCGTGTTAAGGTAAAAATTGTTAAAAACAAAGTAGCGGCACCATTTAGAACTTGTGAATTTGATATTATGTACAACGAGGGTATTTCACTTTCTGGTGATCTTTTAGATTTAGGAGTTGATTATGATGTGATTAAAAAATCTGGCAACTCTTATAGTTTTGGTGAAGTAAAATTAGGAGTTGGACGTGAAACCGCTAAAAAGTTCTTAAAAGATGATGCTAAGTTAATGAAGACCATTAGAAAGGCAATCTTAGAAGAAGTAAATCGTCGCGAGGCAAGTGGTGCCGCCCCAGTAAAACACGCTAAGAACGTTGAAGAAGAAACCGCTTTTGAAGCCTAAAAAACAAATATAAATAACCCCTTCATTTAGGGGTTATTTTTTTAACAAGAAAGAGTATAATAAAAGAGTAATAATAAAAATATGAAGTACAAAATTTTCTTAGCCTCTTTATTGTTGGTAGTTGGTTTACTAGCGCTAGCACCTAAAACTGCTTCCGCCTTTTGGTGGTTCGGACAAAAAAAGGCTACCACCACTGTAAAGATTGAACCTCAAGGTTTAAATGATCAAGAAAAAACAAAAGCTAGTGCTAAATACAAACTCTGGTTTGATGGTTTTGAAAAAAAGAATGTGGAAACAATTATAAATAATCGGGATAAATTTTCTTTCACCGTTTCCGAAATTAATTATTTGCTAGATACCGAAAGTAAAAAGGTAAAAAAACCCACTTTAACTAGTGCTAGTATTACTAGTAGTAATGGCAATATTAATTTAGCGGCTAATTTTCATAAATTTATCAGCGGTCGTTTCTCTTTTGTAGCTAAGATTGTTCCAGTTGATAATAAAATAAGATTAAAACTTTCAGCTGCAAAATTATATGGCATTTCAATTCCAGTTAAGTGGCTCGAAGAACCTATTAACGAAGAGTTGGATAAATATTTTGCTTTTTTGTATAAGGACAGTCGTTATCAAGGATTTTCTGTTGATATTTCTGATTCTGTTTTACAAATTAAACCAGAATTCAAATAATAAAAAATCGCAAACAAAAAGCCGATTCGTTGTGAATCGGCTTTTTTGTTATAAATATCTGTCGATAAGCTTTGTTATTCTTGCAAATACTTCCTGCGGCGCTCCCTCACCATCTACTTCATGCAACTTGCCATTATTTTTATAGAAGTCCATGATATCGTCAACGTTTTTGTGGTATATTTCCAGGCGCTCCCTGATAACAGCTTCATTATCATCGGCTCTTCCAGAAGTTTCTCCGCGGAGTATAATTCTTTTTATAAGTTCATCGTCAGAAACTCTTAAACTAATAACTACATCAATCTCTTCATTGAAAGATTCTAGAACTTCTTCCAATGATTTGGCTTGGTTTCCTGTTCGGGGAAAACCATCAAAAATAAAACCTTGTACTGTTCCGATTTTTTCAGCTACAGCATTTTTTAAGACTGCAGTCATTAGTTCATCGCTGACTAAGTGACCATTATTGATGAGTTCTCCAACCTCCGACCCCAATGGGGTTTTTAAAGCAATTTCGTGACGAAGCATTTCACCGGTCGAGATGTGTTTCAATCCATACTTTTCTTTAATATGAACTGCTTGGGTTCCTTTGCCGGATCCGGGAGGACCAAAGATTACCAAATTTAACATAGTTATTTATTTAAGGGTTAAGAAAAAAGAACGATTAACACTATTTCTAATTATACAGCAATTATCACCTCCTGGCAACCCGCGAAAAAAGCGGTTTTTTGTAATAAAAAAACAACCCATAAAAATGGATTGTTTTTTGTGCGCCGTGAGGGATTCGAACCCACGACCATCTCCTTAAGAGGGAGCTGCTCTACCAACTGAGCTAACAGCGCGTGTTTACTTTTTAAATAATAACTCAAATAAAGATTATTGCAAGAGTTATTTGGTGGCTGGGGAGGGGCTCGGACCCTCGACCTTAGCGTTATGAGTGCTACGCTCTAACCAGCTGAGCTACCC
>CAZHYP010000033.1:0-7500 GCA_964536885.1 uncultured Gammaproteobacteria bacterium
TCATCAGCCGCCTTAAGCCAGTCTTTGCTTAATCCAGTTGCCTCAGTACCAAGCAATATTGCCGACGCTTCTCTGTAATTTGCTTCCACATAATTTTTAGCGCCAACGAGCGCGGCTGCCAAAACTTTTATTTTATTTGTTTGCAAAAACTTAATCGTGTTTTCTCTACTAGCAACGATTACCGGTAATCTAAAAATTAAACCTTCGCTGGCTCGAACCACATTGGGATTATAAATATCGGTTTGTTCGTCGTTAATAATTATCGCATCAACTCCAGCCGCATAAGCACTTCGCACGATCGCTCCTAGGTTACCAGGCTTCTCCACAGCTTCCAGAATGACGAGGAGCGGATTTTTTTTAGTTTTCAGTGTCTCTAGTTCTAAAGTTTGCGGTCGCGCCACAGCGAGCACTCCAGCCACTTTTTCTTTGTAAGAAATTTTCTGATAAACGCTTTTAGAAACATAAGAAGTTTTGACGTCTGAAAAATCAGAAAACTCTTCGCCAACAATTTCTGGACAAATAAAAATTTCATCAATAATAATTCCGCCATTTAAAGCCTCTTTAATTTCTCTTAAGCCATCAATTATAAAAAGACCTTGTTTTTTGCGCTCCCGACTTTTCTCCCGAAGCTTAACAGCGTTTTTTACCCGGATATTTTGTTCGCTTGAAATTATTTCCATATAAGTTATTATAACATACTGATTTTATGTTATACTATATAAGAATAAATACAATATTATGCCTATACCTCAACTAAAAAATCGTCCCAACTTTACCGAAGAAGCTTTAAAGTCTTGGAAGAAGAAACCAACTAAAAAATCCTTTAGTCACAAACTTTGGGTCAACCGCAAAAGATTGGCGGCGCTACTTACTATTTTTGTAGCTTTTTTTGCCTTAGCTGCTTTTATTGGAATTTTAGTAATTGGTCGCGACCTGCCAAACCCAAACCAACTTATTAATCGCGAAGTAGCTCAAAGCACTAAAATTTACGACCGCACCGGCGAGCACGTTCTATATGAAATTCATGGTGAACAAAAAAGAACCCTGGTTTCGCTAAACGACATTCCGGTCTACGTTCAAAAAGCAACAATTGCCATTGAAGATAAAAATTTTTATAAGCACGGTGGCTTCAGTGTTTGGGCAATGGCACGAACAATGATTACTAACATTATTTATCATCGTTCCGCTGGAGGCTCGACTTTAACTCAGCAATTTATTAAAAATGCTGTTTTAACAAATGAAAAAACAGCGACTAGAAAAATTAAGGAATTAATCTTAGCCCAACAAATTGAAAAGAAATTTTCTAAAGATGAAATTTTGCAAATGTACTTAAATGAAATTCCTTACGGTTCCAACGCTTATGGTATTCAAGCCGCCAGTCAAAAATACTTTGGCAAAGACGTAAAAGATGTGAGTTTGGCTGAAGCAGCACTACTTGCCGCTTTGCCACAATCTCCTAGTCGTTATTCTCCTTATGGTCCTAATAAAAATATTTTACTTGGTCGTAAAGATTACGTTTTAGATCAAATGACTGAGCAGGGTTATATTTCAGAAACAGAACGGGATAATGCTAAGAAAGAAGAGTTAAAATTTCAGAGGCCAGAAGCCAGCATCACCGCCCCTCACTTTATAATGTATGTTAAAGAAATTCTCTCTGAAAAATATGGTGAAAAAACTTTAGAACAAGGTGGCCTAAAAATTATTACCACTATTGATTATGACAAACAAAAGATTGCTGATGAAGTAATTGCGGAAAAAACTGCCAACTACCAAACAAAATATGATGCTAATAATGCCGCTTTAGTTGCTATTGATCCTAAGAACGGACAGGTGCTCGCGATGGTTGGTTCTCGTGATTATTTTGATGACGAAATTTCTGGACAAGTAAATGTTGCCACTAGTTTAAGACAACCTGGTTCTTCAATGAAACCAATTGTCTACGCTTCTTTGTTTGAAAAAGGTTACACACCAGACACAATCTTATATGATGTGGTGACTAATTTTTCTACCGATTCTGGAACTCCTTATATTCCTCACAACTATAATTTAAAAGAATATGGTCCGGTAAGCATTAGAAAATCATTAGCCGGCTCATTAAACATTCCAGCGGTTAAGGCTCTTTATTTGACTGGTGTTAAAAGTGTTATCGAACTAGCTCACGCTCTTGGTTATTCATCACTTCAAGATGATAGCGTTGGACTATCTTTAGTTCTTGGTGGGGGTGAAGTAAAACTGTTAGAGCACACCAACGCTTACAGCGCTTTTGCTCGTGACGGACAGGTTAGTGAAATTACCACTATTTTAAAAGTTGAGGATAGAGATGGAAAAACTTTAGAAGAATATCAAACTAAAACAAAGAATGTTATCACCTCACAAACTGCTCGTTTAATAAACAGCGTGCTATCAGATAACGCGGCACGTGCTTATATCTTTGGAGAAAAAAATAGTTTAGTTCTAGGTGGCAGACCGGCAGCTGCTAAAACCGGAACTACCAACGATTATCACGATGCTTGGACTGTGGGATACACACCATCACTTGTCACTGGTGTTTGGGTTGGTAATACCGATAATAAACAAATGAAATCTGGTTCTGATGGCAGTGTTCTAGCGGCGCCAATTTGGAAAGCCTTTATGAATGGAGCATTAAACGGAACACCAGTTGAAACATTTAAAGAGCCGGAAATTAAAAAAACTGGCAAAGGCATAATTGATGGCGAACTTCCGGTTATTGCCTTTATTGCAGTTGATACCCGAACCGGAAGACCGGCCAGTGAAAACACTCCAATTGAATTTGTTGGTGGTAAAGATTTATATGACAACCACTCCATTCTATATTACGTCGACAAAGATAATCCTTTAGGACCAGTTCCAACCAACCCCGAAAACGATCCTCAGTTTGCTGGCTGGGAAGCGGCTGTGGCCAAGTGGGCTGAAAAAAATAATGAATTCATGTCTAGCTCAACACCAATCATAATTAACGAGACAGCGAGTTCTACTGAAGAAATTTCTACCACAACAACTACCACCGAAACTGCAACTAGTACAAATTAAAAATACAAAAAAAGAGCCCTCTGATTTAAGGGCTCTTTTTTTATTCGCTTTTATTTTTCTGATAATATCCTCTTTGCTCTTCTGGTAACATAGCAGCAATTGTTCTTCCTAGGATTTCTGTTTGCTCTGATAAAAAATGATTTACTTTTTTAAATTTTTCAAACTCATCATTACTAATCTCTTCACCATTTTTTCTTTTACTTATAACGTCAGTTAAAATGTTAATATTAAGTCCGTCTGGTAATGGATCTGGTTTATATGGTTGTCCAACATGATATGTTGCTCCAGAATCTTTTAGATTTTTAGCAATTTCTCCTAAACCCTGCATATTCTTTGACCCCGAAGTAAGTTCTAAGGCTGTTGGTATCAGCCAAGCGTTTTGACGATAAGCTTCTATCAAAGCGCCATTATCAACTTTACGCATTTTACCATCTAAAGAAAAGGAGTGAGCCGCCATCCAAGGGGTTCGGCCTGCTTCCATTTGTTCATCAAGTTCATCAAAATTTTCTGGACGGAAAACACCAGACTCAGTCTTTCCCTCAATCTTTTGTCCTATTCTGGTAAATCTGTCTTGAAACAGAGCCTTTGTTCCAATTTTCTGAGGCAAATATTTGAGTTCTGTATCAAACAGCTCATTTCCTGTAATTTGTAGGTTAAAATCTTTAAATGTTTTAATAGCCGCTGGAACATCTAAATTGTTCATGTGAGAACCGGTAATTACAAATTTGTCTTCTTGATGGTCTTCTCTAAATTTTTTTATTTCGTCAACGTCATTTACTTCAAAATTTTTACACAGAGTTTTTATCATAAGCTCTGCATAATTAATTAAACGATCCGGAGTTTTTTCGTTCTCTTTTTCAGTTGGTGTTTCGTTTTCTATTGGTTTTTTCTTTTTAAAAACCGGAAAACCCTCAAAAAAATTTGGCATATTTTTATTGTCTAATAGGCATTACCACGTAAAGATAATCGTCCTCTTTATCCGCAGTCAGTACACAGGGGGTGTTATTACTTACAACACTAAGTCTTACTTTATCGCTAGTAACATTATTTAAACCATCAACTAAATAACGATAATTAATAGCTACCTCATTTTCTACTCCGGTTATTTCAGCATCAACATCTACTCGACTCTCACCACTTTGACCAGAAGAGGCCGAAATAATTATTTTGTCATTTTTAAACTCCAGGTTAACATCATTGATTCCAGTCTTGGAAAAAATTGCTACCGCTTTAACAGCTCGAGACAGATTTTGTTTGCTGGTAATAATTTCCGTTTTACTTTTGTCGGGAATAATTTGTTTATAATCTGGGTATTGTCCGTTTATAAGACGAGACACTAGTTCGACTGAATCAATGGTAAATAAAATTTGATTATCGGAGATAGAAATTCTAACTTCGCCGTTTTGTTCAAAGTTTAAATCCTCACTATTATAGTTACTTAGAATTCTAAGAACTTCTTGTACTGTTCGAGCTGGAACAATTAATTTTTGATTATTAAAATTGTCATTAGATACTACCGGTATAACTTTTTCAGCTAAACGGTAACTATCAGTAGCAACTAAAATTAATCTATCATCTTCAAAATTAAATAACACTCCCGATAACTCAATTCTATTTTCGCTATTTGAAACCGCAAAGGCGACACTATTTAATGCTTTCTTTAATTCCATAGCTGAACAAGAATAATAGTTCTCTTGAGTAACACTTGGAATAAGTGGAAACTCTTTAGCAGACTCACCCTTTATTTTAGTTTTAAAATTATTACATTCTATTTTAAGTTCACCATCTACTTCTTCCATTTCTACGTTTTCACTAGGAAGCAGATTTACATACTCAGTAATAATTTTAGCATCAACGGTAAATTCACCGTCCTCCTCAACTTTTCCACGGAGCTTGTGGATAATTCCAATTTCTAGATTAGTACTAATTAGTTCTATAGTATTTTGATAAGCCTTAATTAGAATATTATTGAGAATTGGTAAATTAATATTTTTACCTGTCCCATGACTAACTAGGAGAAGTCCTTTTTTTAAATTTTCTTGGACGCTGATTAATTTCATATTATATTATTTAATATATATTTATATATAAATAATAATAACAATAAGGGGGTGGATAAAACTGGGTTGTTATTATTTTTTGACTTACACTAGCTACTAAATAGACTTTTTAACTGTTGATTAACTGCTCACTTCTTGTGTGGTAAAAGTGTTGTAAAAGTTAATAAGATTTTTGGAAATTTTTTTGTTAACAATTAATGCAATATTGATTAACAAGTTAAGTCACAGAAATCAGGAGGTTATCAACGGGTTATACACATGTTATCCTATGATGCGGAAAACAATTGTTTAATAGAGGCAATCTCTTGTTTAACTTTTTCGTTCTCATTCTCCTTGATTTCTTTTTCTATCTTGTTGTAAGCATGCATTGCGGTGGTGTGATCTCTTCCGCCCATTTCATGGCCAATACTAGGATATGAAGTTCTTACTTCTTCACGCATTAAGTAGATAGCAATTTGTCTTGGCCAAACCAATTCTTTTTTGCGGCTAGTTCCAATTAAGTCTTTGTTGCTAATATCGTAAAAACGACAAACAGCATCTATTACCTCTTTGTTTGATAGAGACTTAGTTTGGGTGTTAGCTACAAAGTCAGACAATATTTCTTTAACACTCTTTTCAGTGACATCAATATTTTTAATTTGATGAACGGCAATAATTTTGTTTAATAAACCTTCGAGTTCACGAATGTTATTTTGAACACTCTTGGCTAAAATGTTGATAATCTCTGGCTTTAGTGGAAACTCTTTTTCCATTGCTCTTTTTTCTAAGATCGCAATCTTGGTTTCCATGTCAGGTTTTCCAACATCAGCCACCATACCAGATTCAAATCGGGAAATAAGACGAGCTTCGATGGCTGGTAATGATTTTGGTGGACGATCAGATGTTAAAACTATTTGTTTATCACCTTGTTGCAATTCGTTAAAGGTGTGAAAAAATTCTTGTTGAGTACCATCCTTGCCACCCATGAATTGAACATCATCAATTAAAAACAAATCAACATTACGGTATAAGTTCTTAAACTCTTTAGCCTTTCCAGAATGAACAGCCTGAATATAATTGTTAGTAAATTTTTCAGAAGTAGTATACAAAATACGATCAGTCTTTTTAGAAACCTCATTACCAATCGCTTGTAATAAATGAGTTTTTCCAAGACCTACACCACCATAAATAAATAGTGGGTTGTAAACTTTTCCTAGGTTGTTAACAACTGCCCAGCAAGCGGCATAAGCTAACTCATTATTTTTGCCGACAATAAAATTTTCAAAAACATATTTAGAATTAAGACCAAACTTATTGTCATTGCCACTCTTGGGTGCGTTTTCAACTTTTTTATTTTCTAAATTGTTTAAGGACTTTGGTTCGTTGCTACTAGTATTTGAGGAATTGTTTTTTGTTGGTTCACTTACTACAGTGGCGCTGCCCGGCTTTCTAATTTCTACTTTATAAATAATAGTGACTTTTTGTTTTAAAACATTTTCTAAAGCACTTTGAATGTTCTTGTGATATTTTTCTTCAAGCCACTTTTTGATGAACGCATTTGGCACGCAAACAATTACCTGTCCGTTTTCCACAGAAGAGATAAAGGTATTTTTAAACCAAGTGATAAAATTAGCACGCGATAAACTAATCTCAATTTCGCCTAAAGCTGATTGCCAAATTTGTTCGTAGGGCATAAATTTTTTGTTATGTTTTTATTATATTTGATAAAATCGCTTCTCACAAGCTTTTTGCTGTTTATAATATGTTAGTAACTTGTTAATAACTATTTGGAAGTTTGGATAATGTTAATATTGACCTTTAAAAATAAAAATGTTAGAGTATATTAGAATTTAAAATTTTTAAAAATTATAATGTTTATATGCCAAAGAGAACATATCAACCAAACAAGAAGAGAGCTAGCGCAAAACATGGTTTTTTACACCGCATGGAGACCGAAGATGGTCGCGCTGTTTTAAAAAGAAGACGTGATAAAGGCCGAGCCGTTTTATCAAAATAGTAATCTTTTTAACTTAATGTTGGCGAAAAATAGCCGCCTAAAAAAGAATAAAGATTTTGATTTAGTTTTTAAGGAAGGAAAAACCGCCTACGGTAGTGTTTTGGGGGTAAAAATAAAAAAAAACCAATTAGATAATAACCGCTTTGGTATCTTATTAAGCACCAAGGTTAGTAAATTGGCAGTAGTTCGTAATTTATATAAAAGACGAATCAAAGATATTCTCAGAACCCAAAACGCTCAAGCAAAAACTGGTTATGACTGTGTAATTATTGTTCTGCCAGCTATTGTCAGTAAAACTTATCAAGAAATCGAAACAGATATTAAGACTGTTTTTAGTAAATTAAAGTTCTATAGATGATATAGGGCTTTAATTGTATTTATGAAAAATTATAT
>CAZHYP010000034.1:0-7223 GCA_964536885.1 uncultured Gammaproteobacteria bacterium
ATATGATCATGAGGACCACCTTGCATGCCTGGAAAAACAGCGCGATCAATTTGTTTTGCAAATTTTTCTTTACACATTATGATAGCACCACGTGGACCACGCAAAGTTTTATGAGTTGTAGTGGAAACAACATCAAAATATGGTACTGGAGAACCAACAATTCCCGCAGCCACTAACCCGGCGATGTGAGCGATGTCGGCAAAAGTGTAGGCCCCAACCTCATCGGCAATCTCTTTAAATTTTTGCCAATCAATTTCTCTAGAGTATGCGGAGAAACCAGCCACAATCATTTTTGGTTTTTCTTCTAAGGCGATACGACGAACTTCATCCATATCAATAATTCCCGTTTCGGCATTCACGCCATATTGAACAAAATTATATAAACGACCAGAAAAATTAACACTATGACCATGTGACAAGTGTCCACCGTGATCTAATCTTAAACCAAGAACCTTGTCTCCTGGCTCTAAAAAAGCCATATAAACGGCGGCGTTAGCCGGAGAGCCTGACAAAGCTTGGACATTAACGTGTTCAGCGCCAAATAATTCTTTAGCACGAGAAATAGCTAGGTCTTCTACCTTATCAATAACCTGATTACCGCCATAATAACGATGACCACTATAACCTTCGCTATATTTATTAGCGAGAGCTGTCGACATCGCCTCTAAAACAGCGGGTGATGCGTAATTTTCGGAAGCAATAAGCTCAATTTCAGTTTCCTGACGAGTCTCTTCTTCGCTAATATATCCCCAAAGTTCCGGGTCTTGAGATGGCAAAAATTCGTATTTCATATGTTTATTTATTGCCTATTTATGATAGTTTAGGAAGGGGTTTTTGTCAAAAATTACAAATTTTTAACCATATAACTATCTTTCAACTTATAATCAGTCTTTCGATAATATCCTCGCACACCGACACCGGAAATAATCGCCATTTTTTTGGCGCCTTTTTCCTTGGCAATATTCTCCGCTTCAGCTAATAATATTTTACCCAATCCTCGGTGTTGAGTTTTTTTACCACCACCAACTGGCATCAGTTGTCCGTAAACATGGAGTTCACGAATTAATGCTGGTGCAATTAAACTCTCGCTACTTAATCTTAAACGACAGAAACCATATAAAGTTTTATTATCGGAACTATCAGCGCTAATAAAATATTCTGTGCCACCACCAGCTGCATATTGCTCAACATTAATTTTAAAATCTTTAACGTAAGCCGTTTCTTTTGATTCACGACACCTGATACAATTACATTTAACACCGCGTTGTTGCATTATCTGACGCAAATTAGTAATTTTATTGCCCGCTAAAATTGACTCGCCAGGAATATCACGAATCAGTCTAATAATGCGAACATATTTGGGAACAAAATTTTTACAATCAACAATTAATTCTTGAAGTTCGGTATCGGTATATGGTTTATATTTACCAGACTTCCACCAACGATGTAAAAGACTGCCTTCGGTGACCACGGTTGGATAAAATTTAATTTGATCTGGCTGAAAACGTTCATCGGTAAAGAGCATTTTAAACATCTCTAAATCTTTCGCTGGTGTTGCCCCCGGTAAAGCGGGCATTAAATGATAAGTAATCTTAAATCCAAAATCACGCAACTCTCGAGTTGCTCGAGCAATCTCAGCCACGTTATGTCCACGCTTATTTAACTTTAAAATGGCATCATCAGGAGCCTGAACGCCAATTTCTACTCGAGTGCAACCAAGTTCGCGCATTTGTCGAAGTTCTTTTTCATTAATATAGTCTGGACGAGTTTCAAGAGTGAGTCCAATAATTTTATATTCCGCCGTTTCATTCTTTTTCTGTTCGCGAGCAAGTGCTAATTTTAAATCAACCAAAGACATTGATTTGGTATATGGCGATTTAACTTTAGAAATAATTGATTTTAAAATTTGCGCTTTATCATCAAGCTCGACAAATGAGCTGATTTTTTTATTGAGCTTTGAAAAATCGTTAGCTGCCCGAAAACAATTTAAAATATACCAATACTGATATTTATCAGGCAAATAACTCCAGGTGCCGCCAATAACAATAATTTCAATTTTATTTGGTTCATGCCCATTATTCTCGAGTGAATTAAGACGAAGCACGGTTTGTTTGTAAGGATCAAAGCCACATTTAACCGCCCGCATCACCGCTGGTTCATTTGGCAGATAACTGGTTGGCATATTGGGAATATTAGGACAGTAGGCGCAATTTCCCGGACAAGGATAAGGTTTTGTTAAAACGGCAACCGGCGCAATGCCCGATAAAGTTCGAATAGCTCGTTTACGAAGCAGTCCTTCCCACAAATTTTTATTAAAACCACGAGGTAATCCACCCTTTTTATTTAAATCACGATAAACTTCGAGGATTTGAGAATTAAGCACGGAGTCAATTTTGTATTTCTTACAAATTTCTCGTTTTGCCTCCGCCAAATCATCCCGTGTTTTCACGCGATTATGCCAATATTTAATTAATTCTATTATTGCTTCTCGCATCTTATTAGGTTATAATCTAAGTGTTTATTACTATAAGATATACTAAAATCGCTAATTCTACAACTATGAAAAAAATCATCTTCGTCTTCGCGCTTATACTCTCCTCGATTGTTTTTGCTCACTCAGCTCAGGCTTTTGAGGTAAAAGTGGATGACTCAGTTACCTTAGGAAAAGAAGAAATTGCCGATGGCAACGTCTATGCTAGCTGTGATGACATGAAAATTGACGGCACTGTCAATGGCGATGTAATTGCTCTATGTAAAAGTGTCACGATAAACGGAGTGGTAAATGGTGATGTTATTTCTTTCAGCCAAGACATTACCATAAATGGCGATGTAAAAGGTAGTGTTCGGGTGGCCAGTAATAATATTTTAATAAACGGTAATGTTGGTCATAACGTTAACGCTTTTGGCACCGAGATAAACTTGAGTGCCAGCTCAACAATCGGTTGGGATGTTTTAATTTCTGGAGTTAACGGAAATTTTAACGGTATTGTTGGTGGTAATCTTCACGGTGATATTGCCTCAGCTAATATTGGTGGCAAGATTGGAAAAAATATTAATTTAACTATTGAAGACAATAATCAGGGAGGGTTACTAATTAATAAAGATGCTATTGTTGGTGGTGGGCTAAATTATACTGCTCGCAAAGAAGCAAAGCTAGAAAGTTTGTCTTCAATTGTTGGAAAAATAGAACACCAAACACCAAAACAAAAAACTCAAAGCGCGCTAAGTGTTATTTCTAATATTTTTTATAAATTATCAGCTTTGTTTTTAATCGGTTTAATTTTAATTAGTATTAAAAAAAGTTTTGTCAGAGATGTCGCAAAAAATTTAGAAACAAAAAACTGGCAAACATTATTAATTGGTCTTGGTGGATTATTTTTAACACCACTCGTTATTTTATTTTTTATAATATCAATAATTGGTATTCCAGTCGCCCTACTGCTTTTAGCTCTTTATTTAATTCTAGTCGGAGTCAGTGTTATTTTTTCCTCATTTTTTATGGGCGAAATGTTACTAAAAAGTTTTGTCAAAAAAACCGTTAATCCATTTTTAATTTTACTTTTTGGTTTAACTATCTTTACTCTACTATCTGCTTTACCATATTTAGGCGCTTCTTTCGTTCTAGTTTTTGTAACTTATGGATTAGGAGGTATCTTATTTACTATAAAGAAATATTTGTATGCTTAATCCAGAAATATTTAAAGCTTACGATATCAGAGGAATATACAATGTTGATTTTGACGATGAAGTCGCATATAAAGTAGCCTTGGCTTATGTAGACCTGCGTCAAACCGATATTGATTATGATAAAACCAGACCACTCAAAATAGCAGTTGGAGTAGATATGCGTTTATCTTCGCCCGCTCTTAAAGAAAAGGTTATTGCTGGGCTAATTGCTGCTGGGGCAGATGTCTTTGATTTTGGATTAGTATCTACTCCCGCTTTTTATTTTGCGGTTGCCAGCTACGAACTTGATGGTGGCATTATGGTTTCTGCCTCACATAATCCTGGTGGTTGGAATGGTTTTAAAATTGTAAGATCAAGAGCGGTTCCTGTTAGCGGTGAAACCGGCATTCAAACTATTAAAAATAAAATATTGGCTAACGATTTTAAATTAGCTGAAACTCCAGGAACGGTAACTGTTAAAACAAATATTGCTGGAGAACAATTATTACACGACAAAGAATATCTTAATTTAAAAAACATCAAACCACTTAAAGTTGTAGTTGATACTGCAAATGGTATGGGGGCGCAATATATTTTCGAATTATTTAAAGAGCTGCCCGTTGTTCTGCTGCCACTCAATTTTGAGTTTGATGGTTCCTTTCCTGTTCATGAAGCGGATCCTTTAAAAGAAGAGAACATGCGCCAACTTCAAAAGATGGTTCTTGAAAAAGAAGCAGATCTTGGAATCGCCACCGACGGTGATGGAGACAGAATCTTCTTTGTTGATAATGAAGGAAAGACTATTGAGCCAGCAATTATTCGCGGGTTGCTCGCTAAAATATTTTTGGCGATGAAACCAGGTTGTAAGATTGGTTACGATGTTAGACCAGGAAGAATTACTCAAGATTTAATTTTACGTCATGGCGGCGTTCCGGTTATCACTCGTGTTGGACACTCTTTAATCAAAGAACAAATGTTGCGCGATGACATTTACTTTGCCGGCGAATCATCTGGTCACTTCTTTTTAAACTTACCTCTTGGCTGTTTTGAAATGCCAAACATCATGATTGGAAAATTACTTGAAGAGTTTTCTAACTGCGGTCAAAAACTTTCTGACTATCTACCAGAGTTTAGAAAATATTTTTCATCTGGAGAAATAAATAGCGAAACCACCGATAAAGAAGCCGTCTTAAAAGCGGTGGCAGAAAAATATGCTGATGGAAAAATAAATTTTTTAGATGGAGTCACGGTTGAATATCCTGATTATTGGTTTAATGTCAGAACCTCTAACACTGAAAACAAAGTCCGTCTCAATCTAGAGGCGATTACAGAAGAATTAATGATTCAAAAACGTGACGAAGTATTATCTCTTATCAAATAAAAAACACCGGCCGATTGGCCGGTGTTTTTTTAATTCTTTTTATAATAGAGCGAGTTAAATATAATAAACAACATCTCGAGCTGATTAACAATTGAGTTAATCAAGAATTCTTGATTACTATCTTTTTTTGCTTCCGGTAAAATACAGAAGGCTTTAATATTAAAATTTTCCTGATTTGATTTAACAATTTTACAAGCCCCAAAAGAACAGTCGCCACTAAGCAGTTCCTTGTTTTCCACTTTTATTTTTTCTACTTTTTTATTTCCTCGAGAAATAAAATATTCATGCAAATTATTACCAGTTTTAACATCAACTATTTTTAGTAAGACCCAATCGACATTGATAATTCCTAAAATTCTTTCGGCGGTATGAACAAATAAAGCTTGAATGTCTTTCTTACTTTCCGGATATTTATTAACACTTGAAAAAACTTTTTTCATCTCTTCAAGTTGCAAGTTGATAGAACCAATGTATTTAAAAGTCTCTCTGAGTCTTTCTTCAAGTTCTTCTTGCTGCTTGTGATATTTGTTTACTTCGCGGGCATAGAAGCTAGACAACACGACCATTAACAGAAACATGATGGCAATAAAAATTGCCTCTGATCCGTCGTTTGATAGACCAAAGAAACAAAACTTAAAAAACGGCGCTCCAATTATTATAAGGGCATCGATAATAATCAAAAATAGAATAACCGCTCGGACCTTTTTATGACGTCTTTTCATATTATTTTTTTACTTTTAAATATTTAACCGCTAAAAAAGTAGCGATTGGAGCCGACAAACATAAACTAATAACCCCTACTAATGTTCTTACGATTTCGGTGGCAATATCTTCATTGTTGATGATTTGAGAAACGGTTAAAAACGGTTCTTGGTGAATACTAAACAATAACACTAAAGGCAAAGAGGCGCTGACATAGGCTAAGAACAGGGTGTTAGTAATTGCTCCTAAGTGAGCCTGCCCAATTTTCATTGCCATTTTAAAAACTTCAAAACTTTTTAGATTAGTATTAGCGGTTCTAAGTTGTTCAACAGATTCAACCTGACCAACTACTACATCATCTAATACACCAAGAGTACCAATAATAATGGCGGCTAGCAATAAGTTGTGAAAATTAATTGGGACCTTTATGGCGTCAATTAAAAAAACGATTTCTTCGTTTGAGGAACCAGACAGCTGACTTAAGTGTCCAAATAATAAAGCGAGAGCGGCGGTCACCATCAAAGAAATTGCGATGCTTAAAACAGAAATGTGTGATTTTTTATTCCACCCTTCAGTTAAATAAATTAAGGCGAGCAAAATTAAAAATGAAATTCCAATTCCAACTACAAGAGGATCATATCCGGCAAAAACCAAAGGCACTAAAACTTTTATAATAATAAAAAAGGAAACGATTAAAGAAAACAGGGCCATGATTCCTTTTTTACCGCCAATGAGCAACACGATAGCAATAAAAAACAAAGTAAGCCACAGTAAACTATTTGTTCTTACATAATCAGTTACATAAAAAACGTATTCGCCAGTTTCATCACGATTGTAAGAAACCAAAACTTTGTCGTTAACTTTATACTCACGAGAAGAGACAACATCGATACCAGAAATGCCGTTATAAATTTTGGTCTGTCCTTTAAGTGGCCCGGTTAAAATTCCAAGCTCTAAATTTTGTTGAATTGCTTTGGAACCATTTTCTCTTAAAGTTTCTTTTTGGTCCAAAACTTTCAGAACTTGAGCTTCAGCGGTTTTTGGATTGTTAACATCGGCACCATCCTCAGCCCGAACAGTACTTAGTCCTAAACCAAGAGATAAAATTAAAGTTAAAATTATTATTTTTAGATATTTCTTCATACTTCTATTATACCAAGTTAGGGACGGACTTAGAAGTTGACTAAAATACAAAAAAGGGACAAATTTCTTGGTCCCTCTGTTTTTAAATGCCTTTATTTTTTTTAAACACCAAAAAGCATACAGATTAAAGATGCCGACATTAAAAGATAATAAATGCCTACAAATATTTTGTGTCCTTTATGCACTTTTGGCTTTCTCGTACTAGTTATATTTACAATAATTATAACACCGAGAAAAAAAGAGAGAAAAGCCAAGATACCGGCAAAGTTAAAAAAATCTAAACCATCAATTTGAGCTGTTATAGCGGCCGCTGTCCAAATATAACAATTGA
>CAZHYP010000035.1:0-7116 GCA_964536885.1 uncultured Gammaproteobacteria bacterium
AACTTAATCTGAAGTTACCAGCTACTGCGGTAATATCCCATTTAAAATAGGAAACGCCATCAATTAAAACTACCTGATGACCAATGCTGTAATCTCTCCAATTAACACCAGGGATTTCACCAGCCACATAAACATCTTTGGTAAGATCAACGCCGTTTATTGCGTCACATCTTAGACCAATGACTGCATTAATAGTGGTGCTTGAAACTGAAGACGAAATCAAGATAATAGCTTCGCCTACATTTTCTTTTTCAGAAATTACCAGATTCGCTTTGATAGTAGTTTCACCAACCGTAGCCCTAAGAATGTAATTTCCTTTAGTATAAGCTACGGCAACTGAATCGGTGGTAACTTTTTGACCGTTACCAAAATCAAAGTAGGCATCAACTTTTTTACCGGTCTCATCGATTACTTTAAAGCCCAGCTTCGTACCGGCAACTGCTTTGTAAGTGGAATCATTACCCACGGTACTGTTATTGATTTTTAAAGTATAAATTGACACCGCGCCAACTTTAACATAAACCCTAACAACCGCCGTTCCTTTTTCAGCCCTCAGAGTATAGTTACCACTCCTGTCATAAGTGACAAAAGCTTGGTACCCGGTAACGTCCGAGGCACCATTACCAAAGGAAAAGTTTGCCGAAGTAGCAACTCCATTTTCCAAGAACGCTGCCCGGAAGTTTTGACCAGTGACACATTTTACAGTATCACCATCATTGTACTTCACACCGTTAAGCTCCAACTTATAGCCGGTAGCCGGTTCGTCTTCATTTACACAAGCACTAAAGCTAATAGCTAAAGCAGCCACAAAAAAGAAAAACAGTTTTTTCATGTCAATTATTGTTTTTGATTGTTGTTAATATACTAGTTAAGAATCGAGAACCCAAATTTCGTTTCGGTTCTCAAGTCTTAAAAGGAATAAATAATTCCTTAAGACAAAGACAATTATTTTTTAAGTACCTCTTGGTAAAGAGATAAAGTTTGTAAGGTAATTTTACTAATGTCGTACTCACTCTTAACACGAGCCAAAGCAACCGCACCCAAAGTGTCTAAGTTAACTGAACCATCTAACATGGTTTGCAGTTTATCTCTTAAATCTTCATAACTACCACTTTTAAAAGAAACACCGGTACCCGCTAAAGCCTCTAAGTTAGGCTCGATATCGGAAACTAAACAAGCCCGAGAATAAGACATGGCTTCAAGCAAAGCAAACGACAAACCTTCCGATTCTGAAGGTTGGACAAAAATGGCGGAGTTAGAAAATAATTCTCGAAGTATTTGTCCGCTCTGATTACCAGTAAAAATAATATTAGGATTAGAACCGGCTAGTTCGTGCAGCTCTTTTACATAATCATCGGTATAAGCACCGTCACCAACAATCACTAATTTTTTATCGGTTTTAATTTCTTGATAAGCTTTGATTAAATAGTGAACTCCTTTATGTCTAACTAAGCGACCAATATAAGAAATATAATTTTCTTTATCCAGTCCCCATTTTTTAATTTCACTAGCAGCTACTAAATCATTTAATTTAGTAGAGGAGGGAATATAAACAGGATCATTGTGATATTTATCTGCGGTGTACTTAAGCAAAGTATTTGAAGTCACAATTGTTTTAGTAGCCAGTAGATTACCAACCATCTCACCAAACTTTAAATATATCTTTGCAAAGGCGCCCCATTTTTGGTGGTAATAATCTTGGCAATGGAAAGTAAAGACAATGGGCGTTCTTGGTTTTAAAAGTCTAGCTAACCACAACATTGAAGCCGGTCCAATAGACTGAAAATGAATCACGTCATAACGACGACGAATTAAATCTAGGCAAGCAAAAAATGTTGAGGTAATAGCGTCTAAGTTTTTAGAAGCCACGCCGGCAACGGTAATAATTTTTACGCCATTCCACTCTCTGAGTTTTTCGGTATTATAACTAGAACGAGCATATACAAAAACCTCATGGCCATTTTTAACCATATTTAAAGCTAAGTCCTCAATCTGACGTTCAACGCCACCAGTCTTAGTAGGTATTCCTTTTTGTCCAATAAATGCAATTTTCATATATATTTCTGTCTCTTTAGGATTAATTATTTTAAAATTTATACCTTTATTTGTCAATAGTATTTTATAATATTTTTAGCTTTTTGTCAATACAAAAACCACCCTAGTGGGTGGTCTATAAAATAGCTTATATTAGCAAAATAAACTATAGCCAGCGCTTTTTGGTAAATATTGTTAACAGCAACAAGAAGCCAACTGTCATGATGCTTAAAATAATCCAGAAACCGTTAAGACCGTCAACAAAAGGCATATATTTAGTATTCATACCAAAGATACCAGCTAAGAGGTTAAGAGGCAGCACCAAAACAGAGAAGATGGTTAAGGTCTTCATGATAATATTCATTTTATCATTAAGCAAGGATTCGTTGGTGCCATTTAACACTTCCACCATTTCTTTTTGGAGGTCTAATATTTCCCAAATTCTTTTGGAGTGCTGTTCTAAATCTTCATAGTGTTTTTTAATAGATTCATGAGGAACCAAAGAGCTTTTCATGCCTTGAAGGTGTTTTAAAATATTGGTATGATTTTGCATTATCTTTCTAATGTTAATAATATTGCGACGAAGCTCTAAAATTCTTGATACAGCTTGCTTTTGATCACCTTCAAAAATAATATCTTCAACTTCATTAATTTTGATACTGTTTTGGTCTAAAATGTTAAAAGAATCCTTAATCAATCTGCTTAGAAGTTCATAAAGAAGGATACTGGAACTTTCGTTATTAAAAGATAAAAGTTGTTCAGGGTTTTTTTTACAATATTCAAAAAAATCATTAAGCGATTTTAAGTTGCCGTTATGCAAAGTAACAAGATATCCATGACTAATAAAAAATTCTATTTCTCCTGGAACAATTCGATCGCCTTTAAAGGTTGGGAAATGCAAAATTACAAAAACATACTTATCTTCATCTTCAACCATTGGTCTTTGCGCAAAAACAGTGGCGATCGAGGCTTTAAGATGACTAATATTAAAATTGAATTTACGACGTAAATAGTCGATTTCCTTTTTTTCGGCATTAATAATACTAAGCCACGTCAAAGAATTGCTTTTTGTTTTAGGATTATCGATTTGAATTTCTTGAATTTTATTAGATATTTTAGAAATTTTTGGCATATTTATTTTTGACTAAATGCTTTTTTTGTAATAAAATAAAGCTATAAAAAGTATACCATATGGCGATTATTTTGGGAATAAAATTATCCGATTTGAAAAAAGACGAGCTACAAAAACGCTTGGAATTTTTTTTAAATGACCAAACAGGACATTTTCTAGCAACTCCCAATCCGGAGATAATTTTACGTACCGGTCATGATGAAGAATATTTCTATATTTTAAATTCAGCTGACATTGCGATTGCCGATGGTTTTGGTTTAGTGTTGGCGGGAAAATTAAAAGGTGAAAAAATAACTAGAATTACTGGCTCAGAATTAACGCCCTGGCTGCTCAAACTAGCTGAGGGAAAAGGGCACCGAACTTTAATTATAAATTGGAAAGATGGGTTGTCTAGTGGTGATGATATTAAAAACGCACTTCTTGAAAAATGGCCTAAGCTAATTTGTCAGGTCTTAGACATTGAAAGAAAAGAATCATTAAGTGGTGAGGAAAACGAAAAAATAAACAATTTTGCTCCCGCTTTGATTTTTGTTACTATTGGTGCGCCACTTCAAGAAAAATTAATTTGGCATAGCTTACCACAATGGAAAAGCGCCAGGTTAGCTCTCGCTGTTGGTGGCTCATTCGACTTTATAACTGGCAAGATAAAAAAAGCTCCCCAGATTTTTAGCGCCATTGGCCTGGAGTGGTTATGGCGACTTATTAAACAACCAAGTCGTTTTAAAAGGATTTGGAATGCTACCGTGGTCTTTAGTTTAAAAGCTTTTCATAGTATTGTAATCCAACCATTTTTGTTTCGTTCCAATGTTGCTATCATGCTATATAAAAAAACTCCCGAAGGTATTAAAATATTACTAGTGGCTAGACAAGATAATCACGACCATTGGCAAATTCCTCAGGGTGGGTGTGATGGTCAAAAACTAGAAGTAGCGGGGACTAGAGAAATCAGAGAAGAGCTTAATACTGATAAATTCAAAATAATAAAGTCGATAAAAAATCTAAATGTTTATGAGTTTGCTAAGTTAGGACTCAACTCCGGAAAATCTGGTTACAAAGGACAAAAACAAGGACTCTTAATTGCCGAATTTACTGGTAAAGATGAGGATATAAAAATTAACTATTGGGACCATTGCGCTTACAAGTGGGTTTCCATTGATAATTTTATTGAAACAACTCACCCTATACGTCGAGCTGGTTATACAAAATTCCTAACTAAATTTATAGAAACTATTAAATAAAATTATGACTGATAAAATTAGAATTCGTTTTGCACCATCACCAACCGGTTTTTTACATATCGGAAATTTTCGCGTCGCTTTATTTGATTATTTAATCGCTAAAAATTTAGGTGGCGAGTTGATTTTAAGAATCGAAGATACAGACCAAAAAAGAGAAGTCGAAGGCGCCGCTGATAAGTTAATTAAAGTGCTTGATGATTTTGGTATTAAGTTTAATGAAGGTCCTCATGTCGGCGGACAATTTGCACCATACACCCAAAGTGAACGTTTAGATATTTACAAAAAATATTATGACCAGCTACTAGAAGAAAGGAAAGCTTATCGTTGTTTCTGCACCGAAGAGAGATTAACAGAAATGCGGGCCGAACAAGAGGCTAACAAATTAGCCCCTCGATACGACCGGTTGTGCCGCAACTTACCACAAGAAGAAAGCGACAAACGAGCGGCAGCTGGTGAACCATATGTAATTCGTCAAAAAATGCCGCTAGAAGGTAAAGTGACCGTTCATGATGAGCTGCGCGGTGATGTTACATTTGATGTTAGTGATCTAGATGATCAGGTGTTAATTAAATCTAATGGCGTGCCAACTTACCAATTTGCTAGCGTCATCGACGACCACTCCATGGAAATTTCCCATGTCACCAGAGGTGATGAATGGTTACCATCTTATCCAAAAAATATTTTATTATATCAAGCTTTTGGCTGGACTCCACCAAAGTTTATTCACTTTCCACTGATTCTTAATAAAGAAGGAGGGAAGTTATCCAAACGCAAAGGCGATGTTTTTGTAGAAGATTATCTAGCTAAAGGATATCTGCCAGAAGCAATTATAAACTTTTGCGCTTTACTTGGTTGGCACCCTAAAGGAGATAACGAAATATTATCGCTTGATGATTTAATAAAAGAATTCTTTGTAGATGGCATTGGCATCTCTCCGGCAATTTTTGATATTGAAAAATTAAATTACTACAATGGCTATTATATTCGCTTAAAACAACCAGAGGAATTAGTTAATTTATGTCAGCCATATTTAGAAAGGGCAGAGTACGATTTAACAGGGCATTACCTTGATCGAATCGTTAAAATTAGCAGTGATCGTCTAAAAACTTTGCAAGACATTGTTGAGATTTCTGCTTTCTTTTTTAAAGATTTAAACTACTCCAAAGATTTATTACTTTGGAAAACCTTAACCTTAGAAGATGTAAAAAATAATCTTAAAGAACTGGTAACTGTTTTAGAAAAAATTTCTGAAGATAATTGGGTTAAAGAAACTTTGGAAGAAGAAATTTTTATGTACCTAAAAAGTAATGATAAAAAAAATGGTGATTACTTATGGCCTTGGCGAGTAGCGGTAACCGGCGAAAAGAATAGCCCTAGTCCTTTTGAGGTTTCCTGGGCGCTGGGCAAAGAAAAAACTTTAAATAGAATAAACCAGGCAATTAATCTATGAAAGATTTTCTAACTAGTTTAAAAAACAACTCAAAGGAAACTAAATTGTTTACTTATTTTGTTATTTTAATATTTGGGATACTAATTGGGCTGTCCACAGAAAAATATATAGAAACAAAAAATAAAATAAAAAAAACTGAAAATCATAAAGGTGATTACTCGTTTATTAATCCGCTACTGGAATGTTTCTCAGAAAAATCAGATACTCCTGAAAATTATAAATTACAAAAAAATATCGAAGAGTTAGTATCAAAAAAAATTAAAGAAAATAAAATAACCGAAGCCTCTGTTTATTTTCGAGATCTGGCTAATGGACCCTGGATTGGTATTAATGAAAATGAAAAATTTACCCCCGCCAGTCTTTTGAAAGTACCAATAATGATATCATATTACACCTTAGCAGAAAGAGACCCGATGATATTAAATAGAGAAATTGAAATACCAGAAAATTACGATAATAACACCATCCCCAATATCAAACCAGAGAAAAAAGTTGAAAGCAAAAAGAAGTATACTATTCAAAAATTAATAGACAGTATGATAATTGAATCGGATAATCTTGCCGCTAATACATTATTATCTAATTTACCAGAAAATGTACTAAGCAAAACTTTTACCGATTTAGGTTTAGAATTACCAACCGTTGAAAAACCTGATAATTACATGACTGTAAAAGATTATTCATCTTTTTTTAGAGTTCTGTATAATGCTTCTTATTTAAATAAATATTATTCCGAAAAATCATTAGAGCTTTTATCAAAAACAAAATATAACAACGGTTTAGTTGCTGGACTGCCTATTAATATTAAGACATCTCACAAATTTGGAGAAAGAAAAAATGAAGAAGTGGATCAATTGCATGATTGTGGAATAATCTATAAAAATAATAAAGATTACTTGCTTTGTGTTATGACCAGAGGAAATGATTTTAATAAACTGTCGGAAACAATAAAAGATATATCTAAATTAGTTTATGATAATACTAATTAATTATTTACATAAAATCAAAAAAATGGTATAATTTGCTTATGAAAAAAATATTTTTATTACTACTTATAATATTGATTGGTGTTTCAATAAATTCAGCCTCGGTTTTAAGTCAGACAGGAAGTGTTGATGATGAAATCAAAGCTTTAAACGATAAAATCCAAGCCCAAAAAAAACAAATGGATAATTTGGCGGAAAAGCAAAAAGCTTATCAGGCCGCCATTGAACAAAAAAGACAGGATAAAAATAATTTAGTAAATCAATTATCTATTTTAG
>CAZHYP010000036.1:0-7022 GCA_964536885.1 uncultured Gammaproteobacteria bacterium
ACCGGTACTTGGATGAATTTTCTTTCCTCTGTGCCGGGATACATCAATTTACCTAATACTGGGCCTCCGTTGGCCAATATAAATAGGTAGGTGATCATATCTTCGAAGGAATAGACTGGTCTTCCTCCTGGACCTCTGTACTCCACATTTTCCAGGTAAGCAACCTCGCCCTCCAAATACATTTTGAATTTTTTCGCTGACTTTCCAATGATAACAAGCTCATCATTTTCAAAGCTTTCAAAGGTAATATCAATCCCCTTTTTTTTGAGTGCTGCGATTTTTTTAGACACGGCTGTTAAAAATCTTTCTTTTTCAGTTCCAGGATAGTTTAATGCACCTGCCACCGGACCACCATTGGCCAAGACAAACAAGTACGTAACCATGTCTTCGAACGGAAAACTGGGGCGATCGCCATCCTTCATTTCTTCAGGATTTTCCAAAAAAGCAATATTGCCTTCAAAGGAGATTTTGAAAAGTTTCTTCACCTTACCAACAATGGTAATTTCGGCCAACTGACCTTCGTTGTTGAAACTTTCTACATCAATTTTGATGCCTTTTGTTTTAAGGGATTGCGCTTTATCAAGCGCAGCTTTCGCAAATAAATTCTTTACGATGTACGTTTCGGAACCCTCCATGATAAATGTTTTTTAGGTACTACAAAAAGTTTATAATCACCAATATAAAATACCGCCTTAAGAGGTAAATGTCAATAGTTATTTTTGTGGACAAATATCATTTTCCCCTCGCAAATATGAAGCTAACTTATCTAAAAAGTCCATATCCTCCATCTTAGCATCGTGAGAAGAAATATAACCTGGATATTTATCAAAGATAAGCTCTTTTCTGTCTTGAGACTCTATTGGGCGCCAATCTTGGCTAGCAGTGCCATGCATTGGAAACAGCTTGGCGTGTAAATAATTAACACCAAAGCCTTCAAAAACTAAACCAACACGACCCACGTCAGATAATTTCTCGTCTAACACTTTAGCCACTTTCTTAGCAGCCAAAATAAGCGCCGCTAGAGCCTCATCGGAACTATCAGCAAAATAACTAGGTTCGTATTTTTTTGGAATCACCACAGTGGTGCCAATAGTGTTTGGAAAGATTGATAGAAATGCTAAATGAGTTTCGTCTTCCCAAACTTTATAACAAGGCGCTTCGCCACTAACAATTTTATGAAAAATAGTAATTTCCTCCATATGATTTTTACTTAATATTTATAGCTATATTATACAATATTTGGCAGTAATTACGAGAGGGCTTGCGCATTCGGTTTTGTTTCGGTATAATATAAAAGTAATTAATTTATTAACAATATGCCAACACTAACAAAAAAACAAAAAGAAGTGTTAGATTATGTTTCCGGCTACATTGAAGAATATGGTTACGCGCCTTCTCTACCAGAGATCCGCGATCATTTTCAAATTTCCGCTGTTTCGACGGTTCATGAGCATCTTAAAACTTTAATCGACAAAGGAGTTTTAAAAAGAGCTAAAAATGTTTCTCGGAGCTTAGAGGTTGTCGGTAAAAGAATGGCTGATATGATGCAGGTGCCACTGGTTGGAGTAATTACCGCCGGTAAACCAATTGAAGCCATTGAGATTCCCGATGAAGTGGTGGAAATCGCCAAAGACAGACGTTTTCAGGACGGCGAGCTCTACGCTCTTAAAGTTCATGGAAATTCAATGATTGGTGACGGAATATTCGATGGTGACTTTGCCATCATTAAAAAACAAAATTATGCTGACAACGGCGACACAGTCGTGGCAGTAATTGATGATAACGAAGCAACTCTTAAGAGATTCTATCGGGAGAAGGATCAAATAAGATTGCAACCGGCTAATCCCACCTTTTCTCCGATATTCCGCAAGAATGTCGAAGTAAGAGGAATTGTTGTTAAAATAATTAGAGAATTTCACCGAGCAATTTAAAAAATCGGAAAAATTCAAAAAAAGCACCTCATAATTTTATGGGGTGTTTTTTATCAAAAAAGCCAATCTTTCTACTACCTTGTATAAAAAGGTAGTATGTGATATAATATAAACAGTTAAAAAGTATTACCAAAATATATGGAAGAAGAATTTAAAAAATCATTAGAAAATGCCGCTGCTCAAATGCGTAAAGGAGTATTAGAGTTTGCTATCTTACTAGTTATTGCCAAAAGAAAGACTTACGCTAATGAAATTATTTCAACGATGAAAGAAGCTAAACTAACCGTCGTTGAAGGAACCGTTTATCCGCTACTTTCTCGTTTAAAAAATAGCGGTCTTCTAGACTATGATTGGGAAGAGTCAAAGTCAGGTCCGCCAAGAAAATATTACACACTAACTAGCAAAGGCAACCAATTCCTAAAAGGTTGCGAAGAACAATGGAGCTCCCTTGAAAAAGCGATTACCAATCTAAAAAAATAATTATATGGAAAAAACAATTTCAATCACACTCAACAATCAAAGCTTCATAATTGAAGAAGATGCTTACAATAAATTGTCAGAGTATTTGGAAAACATTAAAACTCACTGCGGTGCTGGGGCGGATGCCGCCGAGGTTATTGCTGATATCGAAAACAGCATGGCCGAAAAACTAAAATCAAACTTAAACTCTTACAAAGAAGTGGTGAATTTACAAGACGTGGAGTCTCTAATTGAAATTATGGGCACCACTGAAGATTTTGATCGCGAGATTGGAGGCAATAGTACTGATAATAGTGAGTCTAAGGAAGAACCAAAAGTAGCCAGAAAACTTTACCGCGACGCTGACAACGCTATTATTGGCGGCGTAGCTGCTGGTATTGGAAATTATTTTGATATTGATCCTGTTTTAATTAGAGTAATATTTTTCGCTTTAGTTTTTGCTGGTGGCAGTGGTGTTCTAATTTATATCTTGCTTTGGATTGCTATGCCAGAAGCTAAAACTGCTCACCAAAAATTAGAAATGAAAGGGCGGGCTCCCACGCTAGCAGCTTTTAAGGAACTAGCTAAAACCGGAAAAAAAATTCAAGAAAATCTAAAAAAAAACTCTTCAATAGAAAAAATAATTAATTTTCCAATAATAGTTATTAAAGCTCTATTTTCAGCGGTGAAAAACATTTGGAAAAAAACTTGGCCGGTTATCAAATTCATTTTTGGTTTAGGGTTAACTGTTTTTTCTTTCATCGGATTAGGAATAATTGGCGTTGGCGGTTTGCTGGTTTTATTATATAGCGGCTCTGCTTACGAATTTTATTTCATCCCCTTTTCCGAAATCACCAAAGGAATTCCATACACCTGGATGATTATCACCGGATTCTTATCGTTTGCAATTCCAGCCGCGCTTGCTTTTGTTTGCGGTCTATCAATACTATTTAGAAAAAATATTCTTAATTTTGCAGTCGGCCTTATCTTGCTGATGCTCTGGATGGGTTCTGGTATATTTTTCTGCGCCAGTTCTCTAAGATACTTCCCCGAAGTACAAAATAAATTTTATAATTACCCACCAATACTAAGTGTTGAAAAAAAGCTGGACTTAAAAGATATTAAGGAGATAGAAATTAGTGGCAATCATTTGGCGGTCTTTGTGACTAAAAGCACAACTACTCCGACGATTTTAAGTGGCCGTCAAATTGATTTGGACTATGTTACAGTCGAACGTCAAAATAATAAATTAATAATTAAGGAATTAGAAGAAAACAAAGACAAGCTTTGCTTTAACTGCCAGCTCCATACTGTAAGTTTAGAAACAGCCACCTCATCAAAGATTAAAATAACTACGAAGGATGGGGCAACTTTAACCGATGAGGGCGCACCAAAAGAAATTGAACCTGAAGAGGAAATAGAAGAAATAATAGTTGAGGAATCCGAATAAATATATTTAAAAAAGAGCTGATTTATCGGCTCTTTTTTAAAACCTTGACTTATTTGGCAGATTGCTTTATAGTTGATAATAGTTATCCATTGATATTAATTATTAATAAAGCAATATGATTATCAGTCAACAAGAAATAAATAAGCGCTTAGATAATTTCCGGCAAATAAGTCGAGCTAAAGGTTTACCTCTAACTCCACAAAAGCTAGAAATCTTCCGAATCCTCGCTGGCTCTTGTTCTCATCCCCAAGCAGCTGATATATATCAGGAACTTAAAAAAACTTTTCCTAATGTGTCCCCAGCTACAGTCTACAAAAATTTAATTAGATTTCAGGAACTCGGTTTAATAATTGAAATTCCCTTAAGCGGCAATCCTAATCGATATGATGCCAGGTTAGAAACTCATAGCCACGTCGTTGATACGAAAAGTGGTAAAGTCTATGATTTAGGAACAGAGCCAATTCAATCTAATAAAATAATGGGTAAAAAAATAAAGAAGACTGATATTATCTATTACATATAAATTTATGCTTAACATAAATTCTCAGGCCCCAGATTTCACAAAAATAAAATCATACCACAATGGCGAATTTAAAGACCTCAGCTTGTCCGATTATAAAGGCAAATGGCTAGTGCTCTTCTTTTATCCACGCGATTTTACTTTCGTCTGCCCGACGGAAATTCGCGGATTCGCTAAGGCGGAAAATGATTTTAAAAATTTAAATTGTGAAATTGTGGCCGCTTCAACTGATTCAGAGTGGTCCCATAAAAATTGGTTTGAAAATGATTTACCAGAAGTAAAATATCCGATTATCGCTGACACCACCCAAGCTTTAACTAAAGCTTATGGCGTACTAAACGAAAATGACGGCTCAGCTGATCGTGGTTTATTCATTATCGACCCAGAAGGACTAATAAAATACATTGTCGTGTCTGCCGGTTCAGTCGGCCGTTCGGTCACTGAAACCTTAAGAGTACTTAAAGCTGTTCAAAGTGGCGATTTATGCCCACTAGAATGGCATGAAGGAGATAAAACCTTAGGTAAAGCCTAAATAATAAAAGAGCCTATTTACGGGCTCTTTTTTTTTGTTACCAATTAATTTTTGTTTTACCGTGACTCTTTAGATAGTTATTAGCTTTAGAAAATGGCTTAGAGCCAAAGAAACCAGAGAAAGCTGACAGTGGCGAAGGATGAGGAGATTCCAGTATTAAATGTTTATCGGAATCAATTAAAATTCTCTTGCTGCGGGCATAACTTCCCCAGAGAATAAAAACAACGTGTTCACTTTTATCAGAAATAGTTTTAATTACAAAATCAGTAAATTCTTCCCAACCTTTTTTGCGGTGAGAAGCTGGATTGTGAGCGATAACAGTTAGAATAGCATTTAACAGAAAAACTCCCTGCTGAGCCCAAGATTCTAAATTACCAGATTTAAAATCTTTTTTAATTCCTAAATCGCTTTCAATTTCTTTATAAATATTTTTTAACGATGGCGGAGTGGTAATTTTTTCCGGAACCGAAAAACAAAGACCGTGAGCCTGACCGACGTCGTGATAAGGGTCTTGCCCTAGAATAACCACCTTAATCTTAGAAAACGGAGTAAGCCAAAAAGCTTTAAACAAATTTTCGGGACGCGGATAAATAGTTTTAGTTTGATATTCTTGTCTTATAAAATCAGTTAGCTGGGCAAATTTTTCGGTGGCAAAAAAATCGGTTAAAACCGCTCCCCACTCTGGTTCAATGTCGACTTTTTTGGACATATTATTTATAACTGTTTTAATCTATTTTCTTTTAGTGTTTCAAGAAACGAGGCGCCACTCTCTCTGCTGGTATCCATATTTCCAAGCAGCCGAAAACTTCCTTCACCAAAAGTCTTCTCGACAAGATGTGCAATATTTAAAAGCCTACCAGTAAAGTGTGCATTTAAGAATGTTTTATAAACAGCCTCAGCGCTTGAATATTTATCAGGAAACTCTTTCTGTATCTCAGTACAAATATAATTCAAAACTTCTCTCTGCTTAGGATAAGAAACAGATTCATAGTCATTTCGATCTTTACCGCTGACCCAAATAATATCATCTTCAGGAATATCTTCTTCCTTCGAAATTTTTTGTCTTATTTCTTTAGCCTCATTAGAAGTCAACCACTCTTTTTCTTCAAACAATACTGGGCAATCAAGAAGTTTACCTAAAAGTTTTTTTTCAGTTTCAGCAACAATTCCTTCGTGTAATCCGGAAAAATGAATATGGTAGTTTCCGTTGTAGCCATCTCTTTGTAAAGCTCTAATAGCCAGCCCCTCTCGATAAGGAGTTATTCTAAGATTACCATCATTCTCTTGAACTTCAACAGAAAAATGAGCTTTAAGATGAAGTGATTCATGGAGCGCAACAGCACCAAAATAAAAGGGGTTACCGTGAAAATATTTAGCGTTAAAAAAAATTGCCTGCGAGGTGTTTAAAGTAACGGCAGAACTATTTTCCTCTCCAATCTTATCATATAGCTCAGAAGGAATTATATGATAATTTTCCGCGGGGATATCATACGGACTCACCTCCGCCTCCTGCATAAGTCTGGATGTTTCTTGATTTATAAAATCAATAAGGGCAAGTTCTTTTTCAGACTTTGGACATTCTAACTCCTCAAGCTGTTCTCTGTCTTGAGAATTTAACGATTCTAAATTATTGAAGAAAGACTGTTCTATTTTTTCCTTGACCTGGTCTTTTTTTTCTTTAGAAGCGCCGCCAATTATTCTTATTTCTGGTCCTCTTTCCATATATTTTACTTATTTTACTATAAATTTATTCTATCATAAATTAATCTATCCTGAAAATATAAGAATATTAAAAAAGAGAGGGCAATATTTTACCCCTTCCCATTTTATTTAGGCAGGAACAACGCATTTGGCGAATCCCCGAACTGGTCCCGAAAATTTAAAATTAAAAACATAATAACTCCCCATCGTTTCAACGCCAACAACTTGAAAAGTAAATTTTACAAATGTCTCTTTTGCTATTTTTTGAGAAAATATTTGTTTATCAAATTCCCTAAAAATAGCTTTCCACATTTTTTCTGGAAAATCGTTGTAGTCAAACTCAATAGTTTTGTTTTTTTCGTTTTTTACATAATTACCGGCGGCGACAAATAAACCCTCATATAAAGCTGGTGTTATTTGTGCGCCAGA
>CAZHYP010000037.1:0-7011 GCA_964536885.1 uncultured Gammaproteobacteria bacterium
TTTTGTTAATTCCGACATGGATCGAGATGATGCTCGTTCAATGTGTTGCCGTCTAAGACTTGATAACCGAGAACTTAGAAAACGCGGTGGTGGTTTGTTCGGCGCCAACCCTTTAACTGGATCACTTGGCGTTGTAACTATTAATTTACCTCGCTTGGGTTATTTATCAAAGGACAAGGAAGATTTTAAGAATAGAATTTTAGCTCTAATGGAAATCGCTAAAGAGAGTCTAGAGATTAAACGTAAAATTGTTGAAAAGTTTACCGAAGATGGTTTGTATCCTTATTCCCGTTTTTACTTACATGATATTAAAGAACGCTTCGGTTCTTACTGGCAAAATCATTTTAATACTATTGGTATTAACGGTATGAATGAGGCCTGTCTTAATTTATTAGGTTCTGATATCGCCTCCCCAGAAGGTCACGCTTTTGCCGCTGAAATCTTAGAATTTATGAGAGATAAACTTCTTGAATTTCAAGAAGAAACTGGCAGCTTATATAATCTTGAGGCTACTCCTGGCGAAGGTTGTACTTACCGTTTTGCTAAAAAAGATAAAGAGATTTACCCACAAATTATTTGTGCTAACGATAAGGCTGTTAAGGAAGCAAATATTCCCCCTTATTACACCAACTCCACTCATTTACCGGTAGGCTATACTAATGATATTTTTACCGCTCTAGATTTGCAAGATGATCTGCAGACAAAATACACCGGCGGCACCGTGTTGCACGGTTTCTTGGGTGAAAGAATTAAGGATGGCGACGCTACTAAAAAATTAGTCCATCGGATCATTGATAATTATAAGTTGCCATATTTTACAATCACTCCAACCTTCTCTATTTGTCCAAAACATGGTTATTTAGCCGGCGAGCATAAATATTGCCCAAAGTGTGATGAAGAAATTGGTTATATTCCAGAAAGAGATGTTAATGCCGACCGTTTGGCTAATACGGAAAAAAGCAATTAATTAATTAAACATATTAAAAATTTAAATAACAATAATATGACCCCAATTCAAACTAGCAGACAAAAATGCATCATTTATAGCCGTGTTGTTGGCTGGATCACTCCGGTGCAAAATTTTAACCCAGGAAAGACTTCAGAATACGCTGATAGATTAACTTACCAAACCGAAGAGAAGGCTTGTTAATAAATAAATATTGAGGAACCTGACGTGGCGAAGGTCTCCTTCGTAAACCGAAGGTCAGCCATTTTGTCCCTTTTCTCTAGCCCAAACATATGATTATTGGTGGACTTGAAAAAATGACTTTACTAGATTATCCAGGACAATTGGCAGCCGTAGTGTTTACTAAAGGTTGTAATTTTCGTTGCCACTTTTGCTATAACCCCCTGCTTGTCTGGCCCGATAGGGAAACAGACGAAAAAAAATATGAAAAAACTTATTCTCCAATTTCGGAGGATGAGTTTTTTCTTTTTTTAGAAAATAGAAAAGGTAAATTAGACGGAGTAGTAATTACTGGCGGGGAACCAACCTTGCATAATGACTTGCCGGAGTTTATTAAAAAGATTAGAGCGCTTGGTTATAAGGTAAAATTAGATACCAATGGTACTAATTCTAAAATGCTTGAGCGCTTATTAGCTGAGAATTTATTAGATTATATTGCAATGGATCTTAAAGCCCCAGCTGATAAATATGAAAAGGTAGTAGGCATTAAAGTGAACTGTCAGGAAATCGAAAAAAGTGTTAAAATAATAATTAACAGTGGCCTGCCTTATGAATTTAGAACCACTGTTGTCCCTGGTTTACATGAGTTGTCCGATTTTTCAAAAATGGGACAAGAAATAGCTGGTGCTCGGGCTTGGTATTTGCAAAAATTCAAATCTGACACGGAGTTAGTTGATAGAGATTTAGAAACTCACGCTCCTTTTACCGATAGAGAAATGGAAAAAATGGCTGAAGCTGGCAGGGAATATGTAAAAATTTGTGAAGTAAGATAAATAATATGGACAATAATTTGACCGATGAACAAACTGAATTACTTCGTCGCAATCTAGAAATTAGCGAAGAGCTTTTAGAGAAAACTAACTACATAAAAGGTTATGTAAAATGGCAAAAAGTTTGGGGGCTAATTAATATTTTAATAATTGTCATCCCAATCTTAATCGGTATTATTTATTTGCCGCCACTTATTAGAGAGTATCTAAATCAAGTTACTTCTTTGTATAAATAAATATGGCCAACGAAAACATCGCTGTCTTTGCGCAAACAACTTTTAGAAATGAATTTAAAAAATTCGGTATCAAAACTGACGACCGTCGCCGTCATATGTATTTGATTGGAAAAACCGGTATGGGTAAGTCCACCGTTTTGGAAAATATGATTGTCGATGACATTCGTGCGGGTCGTGGTGTAGCTGTGGTTGATCCTCACGGTGATTTAGCCGAAAAAATTATTCAATTTATTCCACCCGAAAGAGTAAACGATGTGATTTATTTCAATCCGGCCGACATGGAATTTCCGATTGCTTTTAACGTTGTTGAGCAAGTTGACCATAATTTACAACACTTAGTCGCTTCTGGTTTAATTGGCGTCTTCCAAAAACTTTGGGCTGATTCTTGGGGACCTCGTTTGGAATATATTTTACGTAATGCTATTTTAGCAATTTTAGATTTCCCAGGCTCAACTTTATTAGGGGTTGTTCGCATGCTTAGTGATAAAGCATATCGTAAACAAGTAGTTTCGAATATTAAAGACCCGGTTGTTAAGGCTTTTTGGGAAAAAGAATTTGCTGGTTATGCTGATAAGTTTGCTTCTGAGGCGGTGTCTCCAATTCAAAATAAAGTTGGTCAATTTTTATCAAGCGCTTTGATGAGAAATATTGTTGGCCAGGTAAAGTCTGCCATTGATCTGCGCGAAATCATGGATAGCTCCAAGATTTTAATCATGAATTTATCCAAAGGCCGTATTGGTGAAGATAACTCAGCCTTGCTTGGTGCGATGATGATTACCAAAATTCAGTTAGCGGCGATGAGTCGTGTTGATATTCCTGAAAAAGAACGTAAAGATTTTTATTTATATATTGATGAATTTCAAAACTTTTCAACCGATTCTTTTGCTAACATTTTGTCTGAAGCAAGAAAATACCGTTTGGATTTAATTTTAGCTCATCAGTATATTGAACAATTAACTGAGAAAGTTAAGCCGGCTGTTTTTGGTAACGTAGGTACTATGATTGCTTTTAGGGTAGGCGCCTCCGATGCTGAGGAATTAGCTAAGGAGTTTATGCCGGTGTTTAATGAAGAAGATTTAGTTAATCTGCCAAAGTACGAAATGTATTTAAAACTTATGATTGATGGCGTGGCTTCACAGCCGTTTTCAGCCAAAGGGCTTCCACCTCTTACCGAAGAAGAAAAAACTCATCAAGAAGAGAGGGCTATTCGAGCTTCTCGTGAAAAATATGCCACCCCGAGAACAATTGTTGAAGAGCGCATTATGAATTGGCATGAGAGCTCTATGGAGAGCACAGGTGGCAGTAATACGGCTAACGTTCCATCGCCGAGTGGTAATAATGCTAACAGCGTTGTTATTCCTAGCTCTCGAAACTATGAACCTCAGGGCGGGGAGGGCTACAAAACCAATTGCGCTCTGTGTGGCAACATAACTTTCACCCCTTTCGAGCCCGACGGCGTTCGCCCAGTTTTTTGTAAAAATTGTTTGAGTAAAAAGAAAGAAGAGCGAAAAGCGGAGATGGAAGCCAAACAAGGTATAAAAGCCGCCCCAGCACCCACAGTATCTAATGTTGCTCCAGCACCAGCGGTTAAAAATCAAACCGTAGCATCAGCGCCGACAACTACTGTCTCAAAACAGTCTCAGACCAAAAATAATTACGTAAAGCCAGCTGCTCCGGTAGGTTCAGTTACTAAACCAAACAATTTTTCGAAACCAAATATTCCACAACCGTTTAGACCATCAGCAATGGAGGCTTTTGAAGTTCCAGAAAAACCGGTTACTACTTTATCTTTGGGAGATTTAACCAAAGCGCAACCATTAAATTTTAAAGGACAACCAGAAAAAAATAAGCCAGATAAGATTGATGAAAAAATTGAGAACGAAAGTGAAGTTTTAAAACACTGGCCAACAGGAGATTCCTGGCAAGAAGGTGAAGAAATTAATTTAAACCAAGACAAATAAAGCGCCGGATTTTATTTATCCCTCAGAAATAGACGACTGGCTATAAATTTATGTATTTATTTTTTGATACCGAAACAACCGGTTTACCTCGTGACTATAGAGCGCCAGCTTCAGATTCTGAAAACTGGCCACGACTAGTTCAGATTGCCTGGAGCATTTATGATGCCGATGGTAATGCTTGGGAGAGCTACAGCTATGTTATTCGACCTAATGGATTTACGATTCCCGAGGAAGTGGCACGCATTCATCGTGTGAGCCAAGAACGAGCCGAGCTAGAAGGCGAAGACTTAGAAGAAGTTTTAAAACGCTTCTCCGAAGATGTTAAAAAAGCCGATTATATAGTGGCTCACAACATTGATTTTGATGACAAAGTTATTAGTGCTGAATTTTATCGCTTGGCCATGTGGAATGTTTTAGACACGGCTCAGAAAATTTGCACCATGAAAAGTAGTGTTGATTTTTGTCGTATTCCTAATGCTTATGGTCGTTATAAATGGCCTAATTTAGATGAGTTACACAATTGTTTATTTGGGGTTGGCTTTCCAGAAGCCCATGATGCTTTGATTGATGTTAATGCTTGCGCAAAATGCTTTTTTGAGCTAAAAAGTAGGAACGCGATTTAAACATTTTAAATTAACCACAAATGACAGATTATCTCAAAATTGGCAAGGCTACTGAGCTTAGCGGTAAAGAATATAAACTTTATCGTGCTTTTGAAATGGTACCAGCGGTCTCTTCTGTGGCCACTCTCTTAATTTTAATTATTTTGTCATATTTTAAGCCGGTTTGGGTGGCTTATTTTTTAATTGCCTTTGATGTCTACTGGTTATTACAGGTTATTTACATGGCCATGTATATGATTTCCTCTTACTGCAAAGTACAGAAGAATTCTAAGATAAACTGGGCGGAAAAATGTCAAACACTTACAAGTGATGACCCTAAGCTTCCTGATGATTGTTTAGCTAGGAAAGGTTGGCGTGCCCAAGATTTATATCAATTAGTTATTCTGCCAACCTATAACGAGGATGTAGAAATTATTCGAACCGCTTTGGGCTCTATTTTAAATGACGGTTTCCCAACCGATAAAATGATTGTTGCCGTGGCGATGGAAGAGCGAGCTGGAGAAGAAGCTCACAAGAGAGCTCTGGCCATTAGTGAAGAATTCTCTTCAAAGTTTGGTCACTTTATTATCACCTTTCATCCAGATGGCATTGAGGGTGAGATTAAAGGTAAGGGGGCTAATCAAGCTTGGTGTGGCAAACAAGTTAAAGTGGAAATTATTGATAAAGAAAATATTCCTTATGACAAAATTTTAGTATCCGTTTTTGATATTGATACCATTGTTCGCAAAGGATATTTTTTTGCACTCTCCTATAAATTCTTAACAGTGTCTAGCCCTTATCGGTCTTCTTATCAGCCAGTGCCGATTTACCACAATAATCTTTGGTCAGCACCGTTTTTTTCACGAGTAGTTTCTTCTTCTAATACCTTCTGGCAAATGATGATGCAAATTCGTCAGGAGAAACTGGTTACCTACTCATCTCACTCCATGACTTGGCAGGCATTAGTTGATATTGGTTTTTGGTCAACTAAAATGGTCAGTGAAGATTCTCGTATTTTCTTCCACTGTTTGATGCATTACAAAGGCGACTACCGCGTTGAGCCATTATACATTATGGTTTCAATGGACATCACCAGTGATACCAGTTTTTCTAAAACAGCCACTAGTTTATATAAACAACAACGTCGTTGGGCTTGGGGGGCGGAAAACGTTGCCTATCTTATTTTTAATTATTTGAAGATTAAAGAATCTGGCCCTTACAAGAAAAAAATATTAAATCAAATTTTAATTCAAATATATGGTTTCCATTCTTGGGCAACCAGTGCTTTGATTATCGCTGTTATTGGTTGGTTGCCGATGTTACTTGGCGGTGATCGTTTTAACTCCACTGTTTTATCTGGTAATTTGCCTTCGATCTCCTCGTCATTAATGAATATGGCGATGATCGGTATGGTTTTATCAGCTATCATTTCCAACCTATTACTTCCTAAGAGACCTAAAAAATATTCTATTTGGAAAAGTGTCTCGATGATTGTTGAATGGATTTTTGTTCCAGTCTCAATTATTATTTTCGGTGCCATTCCTTGTCTTGATGCTCAAATTCGTTTAGCGCTAGGCAAATATATGGGCTTTTGGGTTACTCCTAAAGAAAGAAAAGAATAAGTTAGAATTTTTTTCTTAATTTTGCTATTATTATAGACAGCTATTTTAGTTTTTTATTTTTAAGTTAGTCCCATGTTAAATCGTTCTTATGGCCTTAGTCCGGCCGACAGAAGACAAAGCAATCAACCTTTTTGGCAGCGCTTTTTAATGAGCCAACGTTTTTTAGCTATTGTTTTTTTGGTCTTAATTGTGGCGATTTCTTTTCCTTTGGCACGTAGAGTTAGTCAGCGTAAGATGATTGAAAAAGAGATTGCGGAGATGAAGAAAGATAATGAGGCTTACCGTAATAAAAGTCAGGAACTAAAAGAGATGATTGATTATTTACAATCTGATATTTCTCTTGAAGAACAGGCGCGTCTTAATTTGGGACTTAAAAAACCCAACGAAGATGTGGTAGTGGTTAACCGTCAAAAAGTTAATGAAATATCCAGTTCTACTGAAATAAAAGATGGACGCGCCGCTAATTGGCTTAGATGGGTTCACTATTTTTTTAAATAAAAAAACCAAGCAGAACAAAGGGCTTGGTTTTTATTATGGAGCCGAGAATGGGGATCGAACCCACGACCTGCACGTTACGAGTGTGCTGCTCTACCAACTGAGCTATCTCGGCAATTAATTAAAGTATAAGTTTAAC
>CAZHYP010000038.1:0-6829 GCA_964536885.1 uncultured Gammaproteobacteria bacterium
TGGTTTTTGGTTGGTGATAATTTTATTGGTCCAAAAAATAAAAATAAATAAAAAAGTTAGTTTAGCAACTTTAATTTTGTTTATTTGCTTTTTAAGTTTTCTAACTATTCGTCGTAATTTAGACTGGCGAGATCCAATAACTTTTTATGAGAAAAATTTAAAGTATACTCCAAACAGTTATATCCAACATAATAATTTAGGAATGGCTTACGCCGATGCTGGCCGCACTCAAGAGGCTATTAAAGAATATCAAACAGCAATTGCTATTGCTGATATTTATCCGCAGGTTCATTTTAATCTCGGAAACGCCTTAATTACTTCTAATAAATTCTCTGAAGCAGCACTAGAGTATTATAAAGCTATTGAAATTAGCCCAACTTTTGAATTGCCGTATATTAATTTGTTAAATATTGCCTTATCTCAAAAAGACGAAGTTAAATTAGAGATTGTTTTAGCTAAAGTTAAAGAAAATTTTCCAGAAGAATATTACCTCGCCCAGTCCTTTTACGCTCATTATTATTTTGGTGATGGTGTAAAAGCTAAACAAATTGGGCTAGAACTAATAAGAAAATACCCTCAAAATGAGAATATTTCTTTGATGATGTTAAATATCAGATAGTTTTTGTCCTCTTGCCAAAACATAAAAAACCTGTATAATTAGGGAGAACTTAATAAACGCCTCTAATAAAACTCTCAGCAATAGGCGGCTGGGGGACTGACTCGCAAGAGTTGGTTAAGACCGCTTTTTTTATATCAAATTAAGAAAGTTGTCTATAAAAATATGGAAAGTAACGATTTTGGTAAGTTGCTTGAGAAAGATGATATTCGTATCCCTCAAGTTGGCGACATTGTAAAAGGTGTTGTTATTACCGCTTCTAAGTCAGAAGTAAAATTAGACATCGATGGTATTTTAATGGGTATTGTTCGTGGTCCAGAATTATATTCTGAGGTTCCTGAATTTGCTGATTTAAAACCAGGTGATGAAATTGAAGCTGCTGTTATCGATGAAGAAAACGAAAACGGTGAACTTGAATTATCATTTAGAACTGTTGGTCAAGAAAAAGCTTGGAACAATTTACGTCAGGCTTTCAAAGACAAATCAACTATTAAAGTTAAAATTATTGACGCTAATAAGGGTGGTTTGTTAGCTCGTTATTGTCAAATCAATGGTTTCTTACCAGTTTCACAATTAGCTCCAGATAATTACCCAAGAATTAGTGGTGGTGATAAATCAAAAATCTTAGAAAAATTAAAGAGCTTCGTTGGTATGGAATTTGAAACCAACGTGATGACTTTAAATGAAGAAGAAAATAAAATTATTTTCTCTGAAAAAGATGTTTGGAATCGTCGTCAAAAACCAACTCTTGATAAATACAAAGTTGGTATGGAAGTTGAAGGTAAAATCACTGCTATTACAAACTTTGGTGTTTTCGTTAACTTTGACGATGGCATGGAAGGACTGATTCATATTTCTGAACTTGCTTGGCAGAGAATTGATTCTCCAAACGAACTTTACAAAGTAAATGATAAGATTAAGGCTGAAATTGTTAGCATCGATGGTTCAAAGATTTTCTTAAGTGCTAAGAAATTATTGCAAGATCCATGGCTTGAAGCTAGCGCTAAATATAAGATTGGTCAGGTTGTATCAGGTGTTATCTTAAAAGTAAATCCATTTGGTCTATTTGTTAAACTTGATGAAGAAATTCATGGTTTGGCTCATATTTCTCAATTAGGTTTAAACGCTAAAGATAAAATTACCGATTTATATCAACCTAATGAAGTTCGTGATTTTGAAGTAGTAAATATTTCTCCATCAGAACATCGTTTAGGTCTTAAATTAGCTGGCGTTACTGTAGCTGAACCAAAGAAAGAGGAAGCTAAAGAAGTTGCCGAAGTTACTGAAGAAAAAGTTGAAAAAGTAGCTAAGAAAAAAGCGACTAAAAAAGCTGAATAATACTTATTTTTGTATCTCTAAAAAACTCCGGGAAACCGGAGTTTTTTGTTTTGTTGACTTAGTTGTTATAATTAACTATATTAAGCGGCCTGTAATATTTGAAACTATCTAGCGTTATTATCTATGGAGGAGCAAATTTCTAAAACTAAATTAGACAATGAAAACATGCTAGTTAAACAGGCCAGAACTGATGACCGTGCTTTTGAGATTTTATATGATTTTTATTTTTCAAAAATCTATTTTTTTGTATTTAAAAGAACGGGGCGAAAAGAGATAACCGAAGATATTGTGTCGGCGACTTTTATGAAGGTCTTCACTGGTCTTAAAACTTTTGAGGCTAAACATGAAAACTCTTTTGCTGCTTGGGTCTATCAAATAGCTAATAATACACTAACGGATCATTACCGCAGTCAGGGTCGTCATCCCCTTATAAATATTGAAAGTATTGCCGAACCAGAAGACGAAAGTCAAAATCCACAAGAAGATTTTATTCGTAACTTAAATAAGGAAATTGTGGCTAAAGTATTGCAGAGCCTTCCCGAGCATGACCAAAAGATTATCCAATTAAAGTTCTTTGCCGATTTAGACAATATTGAAATAGCGGAAATTCTAGGGGTAAGGGCTAATAATGTGGGCGTCTGGTTGTTTAGAGCGCTTAAACGATTTCACAAAAAATATCAATCATATGAATAAAGAAAAAGCTAAAATATTAAATAAAGCCTTAGAAATTGGCAATCTTCCGGACGGGTGTAATGATCCGGAGCTTTTGGCGTTATTTAAAGCAGGAGGACAAATTAAGAACTCCAGTTTTAATAATTCGGTTTCGGTGGCTGATTTCAAAGATCGTCTTAAAATTGACATCTTAGCCAAGCGCCAAGCCAATGCTTTTTCTATGAAAGATAAAATTTCAAGATTTTTTGAGAATTTACACGCTAGTTTAAAAGCTAAGCGTTTGTACCCAGCAGTGGCCGCCTTTTTATTAATTGTTATTGTGACCGCGACTTTTAGATTTTGGCCAAATGGGGGTTTTTCTCCATTAACAATTGAGGCTGCTTACGCCCATGATAACTTTACCATTGAAACTAGTTCCGGTGGTGATATGGGTATTGAGACCGATACTCAATTTATTATTAAGAGTAAAACGGTTATTTCAGATATAGAATCTTTGAAATCTAATATTAAATTATATCCGGAAATTGATTTTGATTTAAAAAAGGTCAGCGACAAAGAATTTAGATTAATTCCTAATGGTAAATTAGCTGATAAGACAGTTTATCGTTTAGTTATTGCCTCTGCTTATATTAATGATAACAACTTAACTGTTGATTATAATTATTCTTGGGCCTTTCAAGTAAAAGATAAATTTAAGGTCGTTGGCTCTATTCCTGCTAATGCTTCTAGCGCTCCAGCCAATACTGGTATTGAAATTAATTTTAGTACCGAAAATTTTGAAGGAGTTGAAAAAGCTTTTAGTATTTCTCCGGCGACTTCGGGAAAGTTTGAAAAACATAATCGTACAATGGTTTTTGTGCCTGATAAACCTCTAACAGTCGGAGCTCTTTATACTATAAACGTTAATCCAACCGTTAAGAATTCAAACACCGGTGAAACTCTAGAAAATTCATACTCTTTCCAATTTGAAGTACGAAACGATTCAAAAACAACTATTAGTTTTTCTAATGAGACGGCCGAATTTTCTACCAGTCAAAACCCAGCCTTTAGTGTTTATATTAGTAATGATCAAAAAAATCAAAAAATTTCTACCAAAGTATATAACTTTCATAGCTTGAATGATTTTTCTAACTCTCTAAAAAAATATTCCGAAGTTCCTTACTGGGCCTCTAACACTCGTCGTAATTTTAAACCAGATTACTCCAATTTATCACTAGCAGCTACTTATGAATTACAAGCGGTGGTGAGTGATAATGGGAAATTTTTAGTATTACCTAATAGTTTGCCGGCTGGATTTTATTTAGTGGAATCAACTGTTGGCGGTAGTTATGCTAGAACTTTTGTTCAGATATCTAATATCTCCGCTTATACCACGGCCGCTTCTAACAAAATAATGTTTTGGGTAAACCGGGTGGACAATAAAGAATTAGCAGATGCTAAAGTAACTAATTTAGAAACTAATGAAACCGTAGCAGTAGAAAATAATGTCGCGACTTTTGATTATGCTTCTAGTAGTAAAACTTCAACTTTTGTAGTTAATTCAGCTAAAGAAAATTTAGTTATCAGCGTATCGCCAACGCGTAATTATGATAGTCCTAATAATAGATATTGGAGTTATTTATATACCGATCGTAGTTTATATCAACCAAGTGATGAAATTAATTTTTGGGGCTTAGTAAAAGCAAGAGAAAATAATTCCAAAACTTTTAATAGGGAGATTACCATTTCCATGTTTAATCGTAATTATTTTGATTTTTATCAGGAGCCGGTTGCCGTTTATAAGCAGATAGTTAAAACCGACGAGCAGGGATTCTTCATCGGTAAGTTAAAACTTAATAATTTAACTCCTGATAGTTATTATATTAAAGTTCAGATGGATGGCGAAGATTTATCTTATGAATATTATGTTGATGTTCAAGATTATGTAAAACCAGCTTATCAAATAGATATTACACCTCAGGCAAAAGCTGTTTTTGCTGGTGACAAAATAAATTATCAAATTAAAAATACTTTTTTTGAAGGAACCGCTTTATCTAATAACAATTTAATCATAAACCATTTTGCGGGTAATAATAAAAAAGCCGAACAAAGAGTTACAACTAATGGCAATGGCGTGGCAAGCGTGGAATATACCGCTACTTGCGTTTGCTCTAATGGTTATTGTTCAGTTTCTTGTGGAGATTCTTTAACCGCTGTTCCTAGTTTGTCAGAAGGCGGAGAAATTATAGGAGGTGCTAGCGTTGTTGTTTTCCGTTCTAATATTAATTTTGCAAATTCAAAGACTAGTCAGGTAGCTGGTAAAAATAGAGTTAAAGTCGAAACTGATTTATATAATGTAGATTTAAATAATGAAGAAAATAATTGGAACGGCACTTCGGCTGGCAATCAAGAAATTACCGCTCAAATTGTAGCGATTGAATATATTCCTTATCAAACTGGAACTTATTATGACTTTATTAATAAAGTTTCTTATCCAATATATCGTTATGATATGAAACAAACTGCTCAGCCAGATCAAAAATTTGTAACTGGCAGTAATGGTAAGGGTGTTTTAGAGTTTGATGTTAACCCAAAATATTCTTATGAAATAAAATTAGTTGCAGCAGATAAATCACAAAATATTATTAACACTTCTTTATATTTTAGCGCTATCTCTAATAACAGTGACCCACGGTATAAATATTATTTTTTCAAAGGAGAGCAGCAATATAACGTCGGTGATGTTGTTAAGCTGGCCGTAACTAGTAACGGTGAATCTTTAACGGAGAGTGGCAAGTTTTTGTTTCTGCACATGCGGAATGGTTTGCAAAGTTATGATTTAAGCGATAAACCAGAAACCAATTTTACTTTTAAAGATCAAGACATTCCAAATGTTTTTATAAATGGTGCCTGGTTTGATGGTAAGACTTATTATACGATTTCTGGAACTAATCTTTATTTTAAAAAAGATAGTAAAAAATTAGATATTACTGTTAAAGCTAATCAAGAAAAATATAAACCAGGAGATGAGGTTACTTTAAACATTTCAGTTAAAGATAAGAATAAAAATGGCGTTAAGACAAATGTTAATGTTAGTGCAGTTGATATTGCCATGGATCCGTTAGGAGGCATTTCTTTAGCTGATCCTCTGGAAGATTTGTATAAGGTTGTTTACAGTGGACTGCTTTCAGCTCAGTATTCTCACAAAAATCAGATGTTTGAGGGTGGAGCTGAGGGCGGCGGTGGCAGCGGTGGCGATCGTTCTTATTTCCCTGATTTAGCTTTGTTTACTCAAGTCGAGACTAGTAATAGTGGTGAGGCGGTTGTTAAATTTAAATTACCAGACACGGTTACTTCTTGGCAAATTAGCACCCAAGCAATCTCAGGTGATTTAGAAGCAGGGTTTAATATTACTAAAGTTAAGGCAACTTTACCTTTCTTTGCTACGACTAATTTTTCTAAGCAATATGTTGCTGGCGATGAACCAATAATTAAAGCGGCTATTTTTGGTGATGCTTTAAATAGCTCTGATAAGTTAGCAATTAATTTAGAGGCATCATCTATTAATATAAATAAAGATACTAAAAATATTTCCGCCTTTTCTTCGGCTTACTTTAATTTAGGAAAATTAAGTTCAGGAAATTTTGAATTTAAAATTGGTTCAACTTACAAAAATAATAGCGATGCCATTATTAATAAATTTACTGTGGTTGACTCTTTTTTAAGTGAAAGATTTCAGTCAGTTTCAGAATTAAAAAATGGTAGTTTAATTTCTGGTTCAGATAAAAATTGGACAACTATTACTTTGATGGATAATAATCGTGGTCGTTATTACCAAGAGTTATTAAATTTAAATTATAGTGATGGGGCTCGAGTCGACCAAAAATTAGCCATAGCCGTTTCTGCTGAGTTAATGAATAATTATTTTGGGGACAATAATTTAACAAAATCTGACTTAAAAATTTATCAAACAAAAGACGGTGGTATTTCTTTGCTACCATATTCAAGTTCGGAATTAAAACTTTCAGTTTTAGCTGCGATGACTTCTCCGGATTCATTTGATAAAAATTATTTAGCTCAGTATTTTTATAAAGTCTATAATTCCAAGAGTTCTAACACTGAAGAAATATCTTTAGCTCTGTCTGGTTTAGCAGCTCTTAATGAGCCGGTGCTTATTTCTTTGCGCGGATTTAGCCAGTCTCAAAATTTAGCCCCAATGGATAA
>CAZHYP010000039.1:0-6294 GCA_964536885.1 uncultured Gammaproteobacteria bacterium
CTTTTTTCTTTTTTATTTTAATTAATAATTGGTTAGGAATTATTCCTGGTGTTGGTTCAATCGGACAGATTGCTGAACATAACGGAGAAAAATTATTTATTCCATATTTGCGTGGAGGAACAGCTGATTTAAATACCACTTTGGCACTGGCGACTTTGGGTGTCGTTATTAGTCATATTATCGGGGTGATTACTATTGGTTGGTGGGGGTATTTAAACAAGTTTATTAATATCAAAGCTTTTTTAGAAATTCCAAAGAAGGTTATTAAAGAGCCAATGATTCTTTTGATCAATCCAATCAAAGCTTTTGTGGGACTTATTGAAATTGTTGGTGAAATGGCCAAGGTAGCTAGTTTGTCTTTTCGTTTATTTGGTAATGTTTTTGCGGGCGAAGTATTACTGGCTTCAATGTCAGCCATTTTAGCCTATGGCGTCCCAATTCCGTTTATGTTTTTAGAAGTTTTAGTGGGACTTATTCAGGCCCTTATTTTTGCGATGTTAATTCTGACATATTTAACAATTAACACCACTGCCGAGGAACATTAATTTAAATATTTAAAAAATTAATTTATAAAACTATGGAAAATGTTATGTTAGCTAAGGCTCTAGCAATTGGATTGGGTTCCGTTGGTCCAGCTCTTGGTATCGGTTTTATCGGTGCTAAAGCGATGGAAGCAATTGGTCGTAATCCAGAAGCCGCTGGAAAAATCTTAGTGCCAATGTTACTTGTTTCTGCTTTTGCGGAAGCGGTAGCGATTTACGCTTTGGTTATTGCCTTTAGTATCAAATAATAATTTGACGCCTTTCCTCTGATAATTCGGGGGAAATCGCTAGTTTATTATTTTAATAATTATGGAATCATTAATTTCAACTTTTCACATCGACCTTAATTTATTTATTGCGCAGTTGGTAAATTTTGCCATCGTTTTTTCTGTTTTATACTTCTTTGCTTTTAAGCCACTAGTTAAAGTAATGGCGGAGCGAACCGAGAAGATAGATAAGAGCTTGCGTGATGCTGATGAAATTGAGCATCGATTATCTCTTACTGAAACTGAAAAAACCGACATCATTAATGCCGCTAAAAAACAGGCAGCTTTAATTATTGAAGAAGCGGATAAAAAAGGTGAAGTTCGTCGTGAGGAAATGTTAGCTCGGGCTAAAGAAGAAATTGGTGGCTTAATGAATGCCAGTCGGGCAACTATCGACCGCGATAAAGCCGAGACTTTAAAACAAATAAAAGCTGAAGTAGCTGAGTTAGTAGTCATGACAGTTGAGAAAGTTTTAAACGAAAAAATGGATAGTGAAAAAGATAAACAGATTATTAAAGATTTAGTTAAGTAATTATGAAAATAACGGCCCGACAATACGCTCAGTGTTTATACGAATTAGTTAGCGCTGAAGAAAATGATAAAGTAAAAGAAATTTTGCCTAAGTTTGTCATATTGTTGGAAAAGCATCGGGCTCTAAATTTGGCACCAGCCATTATTTCTGTTTTTTCAGAAATTTGGAATAGAGAACATGGAGAAGTGGTGGCAGAACTGACTAGTGCCCGTGAGTTAAAAGATGAGGCGAAAGAAACGGTAATAAATTATTTAAAAAATAAATCAGGTGCGACGGAAGTGATTTTGGATGAAAATATAGATAAAAATATCTTAGGCGGTTTCATTTTAAAATATAATAATAAAATTGTAGACGGTAGCTTAAGAAGTAGCTTAGAAAGTTTAAAAAATAGTTTAAAAGCGTAAACGTAAAATAATATGTCAAGCACAAAAGACTTTATCATCAATCAGCTTAAAGAAGAAATATCTGGTTTTAAGGCTGAGGTCAGTGAGAAATCAGTTGGCCGCGTTTTAAAAATTTCTGACGGTATTGCTCTAGTTTCTGGATTATCCGAAGCGATGATGAGTGAAATTTTGAAATTTAAAACCGAACAAGGTGAAATCACTGGTGTAGCTTTAAATCTAGAAGAGAACTTAGTTGGTGCCATTATTTTGGGAGATTTTACCGCCATTAAAGAGGGTGATGAAGTTCATGCAACCAAAAGAATTCTTGAAGTTCCCGTTGGTGAAGCTGTTATCGGTCGCGTTTTAAATCCACTGGGCGAGCCATTAGATGGTAAGGGTAAAGTTGAAACTAATCAGTTTTATCCAGTTGAAAAAATTGCCCCAGGTGTTATTACTCGCGCTCCAGTTAAAGAACCAGTGCAAACTGGTGTTAAAGCCATTGATGCGATGATTCCAATCGGACGCGGACAACGTGAGCTTATTATTGGTGACCGTCAACTTGGAAAAACTGCTTTAGCGATTGATACTATCATTAACCAAAAAGGGCAGAATATGAAATGTATTTATGTGGCTATCGGTCAAAAAGAATCTAAGATTGCTAACATCGTAGCTAAATTAACTGAAAGTGGCGCGATGGAATATACTACTATTGTTTTAGCCGGTGCTTCTAACCCAGCTTCGTTATTATATATCGCTCCATACTCTGGTTGTGCGATGGCAGAATACTTTTTAGATAAAGGGGAAGATGTTTTAATTGTTTATGATGATCTGTCAAAGCACGCCGTGTCATATCGTGAAATTTCCTTATTACTTCGCCGCCCACCAGGACGTGAAGCTTATCCAGGTGATGTTTTTTACTTACACTCTCGTTTACTTGAACGGGCTTGTAAACTAAATAAAGAATATGGTGGTGGTTCAATTACGGCCTTACCAATTATTGAAACTCAAGCCGGAGATTTATCAGCTTATATTCCAACCAACGTAATTTCGATTACTGATGGTCAGATTTTCTTAGAACCAGATTTATTCTATAAAGGAAATCGTCCAGCGGTTAATGCTGGTTTGTCGGTTTCTCGTGTCGGATCATCCGCTCAAATTAAAGCGATGAAAAAAGTAGCGGGTAAGATGAGACTTGAGGCGGCTCAATATCGTGAACTCGCCGCTTTTGCTCAATTTGGCTCTGATTTAGATGAAGATACTAAGAAAAAATTAGAACGTGGTAAGAGATTATATGAAATCTTTAAGCAGGATCAATATGAACCATTGTCAGTCGCGAAGCAAGTGGTTATTTATTACGCTTTAATTAATAATTTACTGGACGATGTTGAAGTTGATAATATCAGAAACTTTGAAGCTGGTTTATATAAATATGCTGATTTAAATAACGAAGTTTTAGATTTAATAACTAGCCGCAGAGAATTAGATGAAGAGATTGAAACTAAAATTAAAAAATTAGTTAGTGATTACAAAGCGACCTTAGAATAATATGGCATCTACTAAAGAAATATCACGTCGAATAAAATCAATTTCCAGCACCAAGAAGATTACCAAGGCCATGGAAATGGTTTCGGCCGCTAAGATGCGCAAGGCAATTGAAGCCGTACTTCGTACTCGAACTTATGCCAATTTAAGTTGGGAGACAGTTTTAAGATTGGCAAAAATGTTTGAGCATAACTTAGAAATTTCTCATCCACTACTGGCGCCAAGAAAAGAAATAAAAAAAGTCGCTATTGTTTTAATCACTTCTAATCGCGGTATGTGTGGTGCTTATAATGCCGCTATTATAAACAAAGCCAAGGAGTCGATTAAGAATCATGATGTTGATACTGATTTTATTTTAGTCGGCAAAAAGGGATCTTCTATTTATAATCAAGATTATAAAGTAGCAGCCGAATTTGAAAAAAGTGATTTACTAAATAACTCTAAAGAAGTTTTTCCAATTATTAATTTAGCTATCTCTGATTATCTAAGTGGTAAGTATGACAAAATTTTAGTAGCTTATACTGATTTTATAAATCCTGCTAAACAGATTCCTCGAGTAAAACAACTGCTACCATTAGAATTTAAAGAGACTGATACTTATTTAGGTATTGTTGGTCAGGATCCTAAAGTTGGTGTTACGCCTGAATTGATTGAGGAAAAATCCAAGAAACATTTAGCGGGTAATGATTATACTTTTGAACCAAGCCCTAAAGAAGTTTTAGATTTAATGACTCCGCGATTACTCGAGATTCAGTTGCTTCAAGCATTTTTAGAGGCTAATGCGTCAGAACATAGTTCAAGAATGACGGCGATGCATCAAGCCACGGAAGCAGCGAGCGATATGGTTTCAGAACTGACATTGTTTTACAACAAAGCTCGTCAGGCTGGCATTACCTCTGAAATTGCTGAAATATCCGCTGGCGCTAATGCTCTGGCTGAATAATTTATTTATAATAATTTAAAATAATATGTCCTCAGATATGAAAAATCAGGGAATAGTTAAACAAGTTATCGGCGTAGTCGTCGATGTTTACTTCGAAAATAAATTACCAGAAATTTATAATGCCCTTGAGGTAATGATAAATGGCAATAAATTAGTTTTAGAAGTCGAGCAACACACCGGCTCTAATATTGTTAGAACAATTGCCATGGGTTCCACCGACGGACTTCGTCGTGGTGATGAAGTGCTTGATACTGGTGCTGCTATTTCTGTTCCAGTGGGAACCGAAACCCTTGGTCGTATTTTTAATGTATTAGGTGACACAGTAGATGGTGGCGCTCCAGTTAAAACGGAAAAGAAATATCCAATTCATCGACCCGCTCCAAAATTTGTTGACCAATCAAACAGCACCGAAATTTTAGAAACCGGTATTAAGGTTATTGATTTAATTTGTCCGATTGTAAAAGGTGGTAAGGTGGGTATGTTTGGTGGTGCGGGTGTTGGTAAGACAGTTATCATTCAAGAATTAATTCACAATATTGCTTCCGAGCATGGCGGTTATTCAGTTTTTGCCGGTGTTGGTGAACGTACTCGTGAAGGTAATGATTTGTATAACGAATTTAAAGAGAGTGGTGTTATTGATAAAGTATCGATGGTTTTTGGTCAGATGAATGAACCACCTGGAGCCCGTGCCCGTGTAGCTTTAACTGGTTTGTCAGTGGCTGAATATTTTAGAGATGAGGGGCATCAAGATGTGTTATTTTTCGTTGATAATATTTTCCGTTTTACTCAAGCCGGTTCCGAGGTTTCGGCTTTGCTTGGTCGTATGCCAAGTGCTGTAGGTTATCAACCAACGCTTGCTTCTGAGATGGGTGAACTTCAAGAACGTATTACTTCCACTAAAGATGGCTCCATCACTTCGATTCAGGCTGTTTATGTGCCGGCCGATGATTTAACCGATCCAGCACCAGCAACTACTTTTGGACATTTAGATTCCACCGTGGTTTTATCTCGTTCATTATCAGAGCTAGGTATTTATCCAGCCGTTGACCCGCTTGATTCTTCATCAATTATTTTAGACCCTAAAGTTGTAGGTCAGGATCATTATGAAACCGCTCGTGGGGTTCAAAAATTATTACAACGCTATAAAGACTTACAAGATATCATTGCTATTTTAGGTATGGAAGAATTGTCTGATGAAGATAAAATTATTGTATCTCGTGCTCGTAAGATTCAGAAATTTTTATCACAACCATTTTTTGTGGCTGAAGCTTTTACTGGTCGCTCAGGTAAATATGTTAAATTAGCGGACACTGTTACAGCTTTTAAAGAAATTCTAGCTGGTCTGCATGATGATAAGAGTGAGGACGATTTTTATATGAAGGGCGATATTTCTGAAGTTGGCAAAAATTAAACCACTAAATTATGTCAGACAAGAATATAAAATTTGAAATTGTTACTCCAGAGCAAATTGTTTTGAAAGATTTTGTTGTTCGGGTAACTGTTCCGACCACTTCGGGTGAAGTGACAATTTTACCTGATCATATTCCCTTAGTTTCGATTCTTTCTCCAGGGATTATTGAATCCGAAAAAGAGAACGGAGAAGTGGAAGTCATGGTGGTTTCTGGAGGATTTTTAGAGGTGTTAAACCAAAAGATAGTAATTTTAGCCGATTATGCCCAGCGAGCGGCTAGTTTAGACGAGAAAATGATCGAAGAAGCGAAGAATAAGGCTGAAAAAGCTAAAAATGACGCCAAAAATAAAGACGACGTTGAATTTACAGACATTGCCGCTAAACTGGAGGTGGAATTACTTAAGAATAAGGCCTTGTCTCGCTGGCGTAAACTAAAAAACCTAGATAAATAAGGACTAATTGACAGTCTGGCTGGTCGTGATACAATAAAAACAGGGTAATAATTAAAAATTTTAACTTATGTGCAACTGTAAAATGTGCAATTGGCTAAAAGGCCTTTTTGGAAAAAAGAATTGTTGTGAAACTAAGGAGTGTTGTGAAGAGAAAAAAGTTGAAGAAACTGTTGCTCCAGTAGAGCCAGTTACTCCAGCTGAAGAACCAAAAGAAGAACCAAAA
>CAZHYP010000040.1:0-6142 GCA_964536885.1 uncultured Gammaproteobacteria bacterium
TCTACTTATATATTGATTCAGTGATGATTGGTCTTTTAGCAAACTATCATCAAGTTGGTGTTTATCAAATTGCTTTTAAAATTATCTTTGCGTTGCAATTTTTACCAATGGCTTTTACGGCCTCACTTTATCCAGCGATGAGTTCTTATTGGCTGACCAACAGAGAACAATTGGTTAAATCTTTTGAGAGAGCGATGAATTATTTAATTATGATTTCACTACCAATTATTGGTGGTGTAGTGGCGCTAGACGACAAAATCATCGAAATATTTAAAGCAGGCAATGAAGCCATTTGGCCACTTAGAATTTCTATCCTAGCGTTGTTTTTTATTTTTGTTAACTTTCCAATTGGATCACTCCTTAACGCTTGTGATAGACAAAGAAAAAATTTATCATTTATGGCGATTGTCACTGTTATCAGCGTGACGGCTAACTTCTTCTTAATCCCACGTTTTGAAGCGGTTGGTGCCAGTATTACAGTTCTTGCTACAAATGCGATTATGTTTATTTTAGGAATACTTGAGGCGCGAAAAATAATTGATTATAGTCCACGAAAAAATTTAATTACTCTTGGTAAGTCTTTGTGGGCAGCAGCGGTAATGACGATGATTGTTTTTTATGGCAAGGCTTATATGCCAATTTTATTCGCTACTATTTTAGGAGGTGTTTTATATTTTATTTTCCTATACCTGGTTGGTGGTTTTAAAAAACAAGATATTCAAAGTATAGTTTCATCATTTAAAAGATAAATTATGAAAAGTCTATTGCTAACATTAGAATATCCACCGTTTAAAGGTGGGGTGGCTAATTATTACGGTCATCTAGTTCAAAATTGGCCAGACAGAGAAGGGATTCAAGTGATTCATCATAGAAGTCACTGGCTTTTAGCACTTAGCAAGCTTCTGAAATTCATCAAGAAAAATAATAACGCTTATGTTTTAATTGGGCAGATTTTACCACTAGGTACTGTTGCTTATTTAACTTATTTATTAAAACCTTATAACTATGGGGTTTTTTTGCATGGCATGGACTTTGCTTTTGCTTTAAGGAAGCCTCGCAAGAAATGGTTGATGTGGCAAAGTTTAAAGCGTGCTAAAAAAATTATCTGTGCTAACTCTTACGTCGCCTCTTTGGTAATTGACTGGAAGCCAGAACTGGAAAATAAAATAATTATTGTAAACCCTGGTATCGATGATTCATCAATTAATCGTTTAGAAAATATCACTCCACTACTTCAGGATAAGTACCATACTAAAGATAAAATAACTTTATTAAGTCTAGGGCGACTGGTAAAAAGAAAAGGGGTTGATAATGTTATTTCAGCAATTGCTTCACTAGATGAAGAAACAAAAAATAAACTTTGTTATATTGTTGCTGGCACCGGTGAAGCTGAAAAATATTTAAAAGATTTAGCCTCTTCTTTAGACGTTAAAGTTATTTTTACCGGTGAGGTAAGTGAGCTTGAAAAATGGTCGTTTCTTAATTTGTGTGATATATTCATAATGCCGGCACGCTCGATAAATGGCGACTTTGAGGGCTTTGGCATTGTTTATTTGGAAGCTAACTTATACGGCAAACCAGTCATCGCTGGCCGCTCTGGTGGCGTTAGTGATGCAGTTATAAATCAAGAAACAGGACTTTTAATTAACCCCGAGAGTGTAGAGGAAATAGCTCAGGCAATAAAGAATTTAGCAAACAATCCTGAGGAAAGAATTAGAATGGGAAAAATTGGCAGGGAAAGAGCCGCTAAAGATTTTTCTTGGACTAACCAAATTAAAAATTTATACCACAACCTATGATTTCTGTAATAATCCCGGTTTACAATCAAGCCGAAAAACTAAAACAAACTTTAATTAGTTTAAATAATCAAAGTTATCGTGAGCTAGAAATAATTATTGTAAACGACGGTTCAACCGATAACCCTGAAAAAGTTTTTACTGATTTTCTAGCCTCCACTTCTAGTGATTTAAATTTTTCTTTTTTTAATCAAGATAATCTTGGAGCACCAGCGGCTCGCAATCATGGTTTTAGAGAATCAAAAGGAGAATATTTATTTTTTTGCGATGCGGATGCCGTGCTAGAGCCAAAAGCCCTGGAAACACTTCTTAATACTTTACTTTGGAATGCTTCCGCAAGTTACGCTTACTCATCTTTTAAATGGGGCAAAAAATTATTTAAAGGACGTCCATTTGATGTTGCTACATTAAGAAAAGAACCTTACATTCACACTATGTCTTTAATTAGACGCCAAGATTTTCCAGAAAAGGGATGGGATGAGAGTATTAAAAAATTCCAAGACTGGGATTTGTGGTTAACAATGCTTGAGAATAATAAAGTTGGAATTTTTGTTGACGAATATTTATTTACTGTTGCTCCAGGAGGCACCATAAGCTCTTGGCTGCCATCAATTGCTTATAAATTATTTCCATTTTTACCAGCGGTTAAAAAATATAAAAAGGCGAAAGCTGTTATTTATGCTAAACATCAGCTATAAAAAAAGCGGTTTAATCTTATTAGCTATCACAATAATTGAGCTACTTTCTTTTGGAGCTTATTTTTATAGTCTACTTAAGCTAATAGGGGCAATTTTAATTGCTGTAATTACTCTTTACCTGACAATAAGAAATTTAGAAAATGGACTACTTATACTATTTGCGGAATTAATAATTGGCTCGAAAGGCCACTTATTTGAACTTGGATCAATTTCAATTCGCATGATAATTTTTGCAATTATTATGCTGGCTTATCTTATTAAATTATTTAATAAAGAAGAACGCCAAAGATTAGTTTTGCAAATAAAAGAATTTAAAGCGACTAAATATTTAATTGTTCTAGCGTCTTTTATTTTGCTAGCTCTTCTGGCCGCTTTTTATAATCACAATAATTTAAGTAATATCTTCGTTGATTTTAATGCTTGGTTATTTTTCTTATTAATCTTTCCAATTTTATCAGTTTATTATCAAGCTAAAACTGAAGTTTACGAGCGCTTAAAAACGGTTGCGGTAGCATCTTTTGTTTGGCTTGGTGTAGAAACTTTTATTATTCTTTACATCTTCACTCATAACTTAGGAATTATCTCGGATTTATATTTATGGTTAAGACGAACTGGTGTGGCTGAAATTACGCCAACACTTGGTTCTTGGCCAAGAATATTTATTCAATCACAAATTTACGCTGCTATTGTTTTGGTAATGATACCTTTTTTAAAACGTCGTTCTTGGTTGCTGATTATTTTGGCTTGGGGCATTTGTTTACTTTCAATGTCGCGTAGTTTTTGGTTGGCCATGGTAGCGGTGTTAGCAATCGGTTTTTTACTGCAACTGATATTTTTTGGTTGGTCTAAAATTTGGTCTAAAATATTTTTGGTTATCGGTGGGTTTTTAGCATCTGTTGCCTTAATCTTACTAGTGGTCTATTTTCCCATTCCGAAGCCAGGAACTTTCTCAGCGGACTCTTTCATGAAACGTGTTAGTTTAGATTCAGGTGAGGCGGCTGTGGCCTCTCGTTGGTCCTTGCTACCAGTGATGTGGCAGGAGATTGTTAAAAATCCTATCTTAGGTTTTGGTTATGGCAAAACAATCACTTACAAAAGTAGCGATCCTAGAGTTTTACAAAACAGTCCTGATGGTAATTACACTACTTATGCTTTTGAGTGGGGTTATCTAGCACTGTGGTTAAAATTGGGCTTACTTGGTTTATTGGCTTACTTAACTTTAATAACTGCAACGGTATTAAATGGCATTAAAAAATGGAAAAAAGGCTTTGTTTTAGAGGGTGTTTTAAGTTTGGGAATCCTGATCTTAGTGGTTGTCAATTTCTTTACTCCCTATCTTGATCATCCACTAGGCATCGGGTTTTTACTGATTGCCATCGTCCTAATTCAAAGTCAAAATAAAGCTTGCCAGAAAACGAAAAATGAAGTATATTAAATTGCATAAAATCATATTTATTAGCTTATTAAATAGGGAAATTATTTAGATTTACTATTTGGTATTTAAACTATTTCTATGCCAGAACAAATCATCACTCAAGAGGGTTACAACAAGCTTAAGGAGGAGCACGATTTTTTATCAACCGTTCGTCGCAAAGAAATTGCCGAACGCATTGAACGCGCTAAAGAACTTGGCGATTTATCAGAGAATGCCGAATACAGTGAAGCTAAAGATGCTCAAGCTTTAAACGAGGGGCGCATTTTAGAACTGATGAACATTCTAAAAAACGTTACTATCGTTAACAAGGTTTCAGACAGCGATCACATTGTTATGGGATCAAAAGTAACAGTAGAAATTGACGGAAAAAAGAAAGAATATACCATTGTTAGTTTTAATGAAGCTGACCCCCTAAACGGGTTAATCTCTAATGAATCTCCACTGGGCGTCGCTTTTATCGGCCGAAAAAAAGGTGATAAGGTGGCTGTTGAAACACCGCGTGGTTTAATGAATTATAAAATTGTAAAAGTAGACTAAATAATATGGAAAATACTAACGGGTCAATAACTAGCGCTGGTTCGGAAAGAGAAGATAGACTTCGTAAACTTGAAGAGCTAAAAAAACTTGGTATCGCTACTTACCCAGCTAAAGTAAATCGTGATTATAATATTGCGGAGATTTTGGCTGATTTTGACTCCTTAGCAGAAACTAAAAAAGAATTTTATATCGCCGGCCGACTTCGTGCTAAAAGAGAACACGGTAATTTGTCATTTGCTAATTTAGAAGATGCGTCTGGCAACATTCAATTAGCATTCTCCAAAAAAGATTTAGGGGCTGATAGTTACAAGAATTTTGTTAAATTAATTGATATCGCTGACTTCATCCAAGTTAAAGGTTATGTCTTTTTAACTCACAAAGGAGAAAAGAGTGTTTTTGTGACCGAATGGACCTTACTTACTAAAGCGCTTCGTCCAATTCCTGACGCTTGGTATGGCTTAAAAGATGAAGAAGATAGACTTCGCAAACGTTATTTGGATTTATTACTCAATTCAGAACTGCGCGACATGTTTTATAAAAAGTCTTTATTTTGGGAAGTAACCCGTGACTTTATGAAACGCCATGGTTTCTTTGAAGTGGAAACTCCAACTATTGAAATAACCACCGGTGGCGCAGAAGCTAATCCCTTTAAAACTCATCATGATGATTTTGATGTGGATGTTTATATGAGAATTTCGGTTGGTGAATTATGGCAAAAGAGACTGATGGCTGCTGGATATGAAAAAGTTTTTGAAATAGGTCGTGTATATCGCAATGAAGGTTCGAGCCCTGACCATTTGCAAGAATTTACTAACATGGAATTTTATTGGGCTTACTCTGATTACGAAAAGGGAATGAAGTTAACTCAAGAATTATATCAAGAAATTGCTATTAAGGTCTTCGGTCGTACTAAATTTACCACTAAAGGCATGGAATATGATTTAGCCGGAGAGTGGCCTAAAATCGATTATCGTGACACCGTACTGGAAAAGACAGGCATCGATGTTTTAACTGCCACAGAGGACCAAATGAGGGCTAAATTAGAAGAGTTACAGGTTAAATATGAAGGGGCTAATCGTGAAAGATTAACTGATACATTATGGAAATATTGCCGTAAGAGTATTGCTGGTCCAGTATTTTTGATTAATCATCCAAAATTAGTATCCCCATTATCTAAAGCAAAGACTGATAATCCAGAACTGACTGAAAGATTCCAAATTATTATTGCTGGTGCTGAAGTTGGTAATGGTTTTTCTGAGTTAAATGATCCAATTGACCAACAAGAAAGATTTGCCGCTCAAGAGAAGTTAATTGATAGAGGTGATAAAGAGGCCATGATGCCTGACTGGGAATTCGTTGAGATGTTGGAACACGGTATGCCACCTACTTGCGGTTTCGGTTTTGGTGAAAGAATGTTTGCCTTCTTAATGGATAAGCCAATTAGAGAAACCACTCTATTTCCACTAATGAAACCAAAAGTTGAATAAACTTTACAAACCTTGATTGTCTTTATATACTACTTTAGACAATCAAATATTCGGGGATCGTCTAATGGTAGGACAACAGGTTCTGGTCCTGTTTATCTGGGTTCGAATCCTAGTCCCCGAGCAAATCAGGATAAGCAGTCGCGAAATCGTCTGCTTTTCTGTAATATGAGCCAAAAATTATCGGTTCGG
>CAZHYP010000041.1:0-2738 GCA_964536885.1 uncultured Gammaproteobacteria bacterium
AGAAAAAACAGAAAAATAAGCCGACTGTTCGTCGCTAGTTTCTTTTTAAAGAATGAAATTTTATTCATAATATTTAGATTATTTATACACTAATATAATAACACTTTTATAAAATAATTGGTATAGACTACATATCTTGGGCTAAATAAAAAACATTTTCGAGACCACTAAACCAAGGGGAATATTCACTGCCCCCAGGGGTAAATTTAACTTTTAAATAAGCGGTGTCCACACTGCCACTCTCTAAATTAGCCTCAGTTCCGGAAACTTTTTGCCAATCTTCTTTGTCAGCTGAAACATAAAGAGAGCAAGAGTCTGGTGTAGCATTGATACCGGCTGATAAAAAGTATATTTTAACAACCTTTCTGCCAAAATAATTATTAATATTGGAACTTTGATAATAATAATTGTGACTATTATCAAAACCTCCATCTTTAAAAACTTGCAGACTAGAACCGATCACCATATTCACCTCCCTATCACTTTTGTAAAAACATTTAACTGGTTGGGTTTTTAATACCGAAGAAATATCGATGGCTCCTTGAATCAAATCGGTTTTATTTTGCCAAAGTTTTATTAACTTAGATTTAGAATCGTCATCAGAGCAAACATACCACGTGGCATTTTTATCAGTGCCACCTTTAATAATTTTGGCTTTAAAACCACCAGCAGTAACTCTAAGATCAAAATATTGAGATAGATCCTGCCAAACGCCTTTATTATAATAATAAGCAATTCCCTCATAACCAGAATATAAAATAACAAATTGATCGTCAGAACCACCGGCACTGATATAACCATCTTCTCTTCCATATTTAGTCACAATTCTTTGATTAGTTTTGTTTGTTATAAGTGGTTTTAAATCCTGACCATCAAAAAGATAAACATAACCAATTTCTTGGTTGCCATCGGCAATAATATAACTTACCACCCAATTGTTTTCTAATTTATTAAAAGAAGTACTTTTTATTTGTTTACCATTTAATTCTGCAGGCATTTTTATTTGAGAACTGATATCGGTTTCTTCTGTAAAACCACAAGAACTAACAACGCATTTTTTCTCATATCTGAGTTCGTAAACAGGTTTAAAAGTCAGGGCGGTAACATTTTCATCCAAAACCAAATTGGTATTTGTCTTATCAATAGCATAAGAACTAAAAAATGGTTCCGAAAAAGTATTAGAATAAGCCGGCTTTTCAGTCTTTGTTTCAACCTCGGAGATAACATTCTCCTGGCTAATAGGAATTATTCCAGACTCAGCGGTGGTGGCAACTACATTGTCAGAAGTCGGCAAAGAATTAGTGTCTTGGGATATTTCTTTGTGAACAATATTGGTGCTTACAGCCTCTTTCAAGGTCAGGCTAATTTGCTTTTTTAACTCTATGACTGTTATTAAATTAACAGCTGAAAACAAGGCTAATAAAATTAAAATTAAAAACACCAAAATCAGGTAGATTCTGGTTTCGGCATTTTTAGTTTCAATTTTATTTATTTTTTGCCAATCCATAGAAACAGAAAAAAGGCGCAGTAAGACTGCGCCTTTTAGACAAATTTATTTTACAATCATTTTTCCTGTCTCACCACGACCAGCGTGGCCAGGAACATCACAACGGAAAGTGTATTCACCAGCTTTAGATGGGGCGTTGAAAGTAATAGCTCTAGTTTCTGATGGACCAACACCAATAGCAACTGCAGCTAAAGAAGCATCATCAAACATGAAAACATGAGTATTAGTGTCAGTAGCAGTAACTGATAATGTTACTGGAGCACCAGCTTTAACTTCAAAAGAAGCTGGGGCGAAGCCGGCAGCTGAAACACCTAATTTAATAGCTGAACTAGGTAATTGTTTTTCAGAAATTGGGGCAGTTTGTTGTGGTGCCTCTGGTGACATTGGAACAGCATCATTTTTAACTGCGGTACCAGTTTGAGTAACTACAACATTGTCTTTTACAGGATTAGCACCAACAACTTCAACATGAGAACCTTCTGGAATAATTTGTCCAGAAGCAGTTGTGGTTGAAACCACTTCGTTTACTGGTTGATCACCTTCTTGTCCGGAAACCGGATTGTTGTTTGTGTTTACGTTATTAGTATTAGCTTTAGGATTAGTGCTAATTACAACAACGACAAGGATAGCCAAAACAACCACCGCTAAAACGACTGCGATCATTTTAACATTTGGCTTCTGGGATCCTTTTGGATTAGTGTTTTCCATACTTTTTATAGCGACGGTTATCTTTATCAACTGATAAAAGATAATCAGTCTTAATTAATTATTTTAATATAAAACCAGCTTTCTCTTTTTGATTTTTAGCCTTGGTTGGCCACTGTTTCCAATCAAATCGTTTTGCGAGTAATCTGTAAGAGACCTTAACTGGAATATCTGAGTGGAAAATAAATTTATTATTATCAATCGAATAATAAGTTTTTGCAAAAGAGCCGTAAGGGGTAATAATAGCTTCAACATTATCTTCACTAAAGTCAATAACACTGCGCCAAACCCATAAATCAGTACCGACTTTCTCTTTATTAAAATCAATAACTGCTTGATATTCATCGGCCACCTTCTTACTAATTTCAATTTTACCAGAAATTTCTTCTTTTACGCCACCAACGATTGAAGCAGCAAAAGTTGAATAATTAACACCCTTAATATTATATAAAGGATCGATAGTGTTTACCTGTAATTTGTTAACGGTTAGCTGACTAGTACCAGGCATTGTAATATTAGCACCACT
>CAZHYP010000041.1:2838-6107 GCA_964536885.1 uncultured Gammaproteobacteria bacterium
CCACCGGAAGTTATTTTAACTTTGCCGGCTATATCCAAAGAAGCTGATGGAGCGGTTGTGCCAACGCCCACATTTGTTCCGTTGTTATAAATGATTGAGCTGGCTCTCCATCTAGTACCATCGTTTCTTAACGTCTGTCCGGAAGTTCCAGCGTCTGGAACAAGACCGTCAACATATGATTTAGTGGTAGCATGAGAGCCTATAGTTGGGGTAGCAACCGTAACTGGTAAAGTAAATTGACCACCACCAGCAACGTCTAATTTAGCAGATGGAACCGTTGAACCTACGCCAAAGTTACCAGCACTAATATAATGAGCGCCGGTTCCTGAAATTAATAAATTTCCAGAAGAATTAACATTTGATGTGTCACTTAATAATCTGGACCAAACAGTTGGAGTTCCCCCATTGATAGTTCTAGCATAAACAGCATTTCCTCCACCACCATTTCTAAAAGCTAGTTGTCCAGAATAATTATATGAAGCAGAGTTTGATTGATGAGCAAAAGTTGCACCCCAATACCAATCAGTTGTTGGTGCCCAAGGTGAAGCGTTGGTATCCCAAAAACCTGATTTGTATTGAGCCATTTCATAAACATTTTGAGTAGCGGAGGCTCCGTTTGAGCCAGAACCATTACTTCCAAAAACAAACCTTGGACTATCAATATTATCTAACAAGTTTGCATTAACACTGGATACTGCGCCATCGACATAAGATTTAGTAGTGGCGTGACTAGTGTCAGTTGGAGTTCCGACAACAACGGGGTTAGTAAACCGCCCACCGCCAGTGACGTCCAGTTTAGCGGCCGGAATTGTTGATCCGATTCCGACGTTACCAGTATCGCCACGAATAACCATATTACCAGCCATAGTTTGAAAATTCAAACCCCAATAACCAGCTACTTGAACGGCTAGATGGCTCGCATCATAAAGGTTTAAAGTAGATTGTCCCAAACCGTACCATGGAGCACCATTAACATTATCACCATTAGTAGAAACTCTGAAGCCATTTCCAGCAAACGCCTCCCCGGCAACTTGAAGCTTATAGACAGGGTTCGTTGTGCCTATGCCGACATTAGTTCCATTATTGTAAAGGAGTGAATTTGCTATCCAACTGGTTCCATTATGTCTTAGAGTTTGTCCAGTTGTACCAGAGCTGACAGGACTTCCAATAGAAGATTCTAAATAAGATTTAGTAACAGCGTGACTAGCTGCGGTTGGAGTGCCAACAGATACTGGAAGAGTAAATTGTCCACCACCGGCAACATCTAATTTAGTAGCTGGGACTGCTGAGCCAATACCAATTGTCCCGGCTAATAATCTTCCGTCATAAACATTTAAATTAGAAAATTTATACACACGAGGAGCAGGGCTGGTAATCGGAACGCCGGCTGTTTGTGGTGAATTGTATATAGTCCAAGAACCAGAAGTTCTAAATGTCCATGCACCAGTATTCCAAGTCTCAACATTAACTTGAAGTTCATAGGTAATAGAATTAGCATTATTAACTGTTCTCACAATTCTAAATTTTGAATCAATGTTATTCAAATTATAGGTAGAGCTCACTTGGTAATTCCAATCAATATCATGGCTCTCATTATTTGTCGTAAAATCACATTCAGCACGAGAAGAAATATTAAAACTATAACGAGCCGCAGTCGTGTATCCTAGGTCTTGATAATCTCCAATAAGATTTGAACCTGAACAATTTGAGTTAAGCGTTGTTTCGGCAATCTTATACCAACCATTCCCAATAGCATACCCATACTGATGAAAACCGTATGTCATACCTAAATTATACACATTTGTCGGTAAATCACTGGGTTGTATTGCCGAAGAAACAAAATTAGTTCCATTACCACGAAGATAAGATCCGGAAACCGCTACATTTGCTATTCGAAAACCGGTTGCAGAATTAATAACACCATTAACATCTAATTTCTGTACTGGATTATTAGTTCCAATTCCTAAATTCCAAGAAGTACTAGAAGCAAATAAGTTGCTACCACTTAAATTCCAATAACTATTTGAGCCAATTAAACTTCCGTTACTAGTAATATTTCCGGCGTTATCAATTCTAAAAATAATATTCCCTGCCCCCTTTTCAAACAACAAGAAATTACCAGCACTATTAGTTGGCGAAGTAACACCATAATAAAGATTTTCTCCAGCCACCAAATTTAAAGTTGCGTTTCCAACCGTTAAACCGGCAGCGCTAACGTCTTTACAAACAAAAACACTCGTCATTAAGATGGCGAACAAAAAAATTATTTTTTTTGATTGTTTTTTGGAAATCATTTGATGATGATTATAAATTATATTATAGCAAACTTTTACACTTTTGTAATTATTTTTATTGCAAATTTACTAATACGTTTATCTGCCCTGTCGAACTTGATAAGTTCTCTAAAGCTTTACCAATAATTGTTCCTGGTTTTGAGTCTTGAGCTTTCATAGCATAACCAGTAATTCCTGAAGTGGTAAGTAAATCCCCTTTAGAAATTTTTCCGTTTACATCACTGACTTTTACTTTAACGACTCCCATCATCGCGATAATTGCCTTGTGTTTACTTTCAACTCGACCAGCAATAATAGATGGGTCGTTAGAGACAATACCAACAACCGTTTTATCATAACTCTTAGCACAAGGTTTAACTGATTTGTGTCCATTATCATCCATAACAACAACTGTTCCTGGTTCTAAATCTTTAGTGGTGCTAAATTCTTCGGCAAAGTCAGAACCTGTTTGAGTCTGTAAAGTTCCGGTGAATATTCCGTTACCATAAGCCTTAATAGCCATTCCAGTGCCAGCATTAATTACTAACTTAGCTTCAGTTGGAGTAGTGGTAGCAATACCGACGTTACCATTAACTATTAATCCATCACTAGGAGGTGTTGTTTGTGCATAACTACCAATTGATAAACCAGAAGAATATATTCCCAAAGAATTATTAGAATTATACCCTATTAACATACGTCCAGCGGCATCATGAGTAAAATTAAACTTATCAGTCGTTGCACTTCTTTCTAAATTGATACCATCGGTCCAACCGGTACCACTTTGTTTTACAACAAATTTTCCGCCAGGATTCGTTGTTCCAACTCCAAAGGTTCCCATCACATAACTAACGCCTGTGCCATTCATCTTAAGTCTTCCAGCGGTTGAATAAAAATCTCCAGAAGCTTTTAAGGAATCAGTAAGGGTGCCAGTCATATCCAACCAACGAGCCGAATCGGTGTTATATATAGTGCCACCTGAAGTAAACTTCAATT
>CAZHYP010000042.1:0-5758 GCA_964536885.1 uncultured Gammaproteobacteria bacterium
ACGGATAAGCGTGCTCTTGCCTGCACCCGAACGACCAATAATACCAAAGACAGTGCCTTCTTCAATCGCTAAATCAATCCCTTGTAAGGCGTATAGCGTTTTCTCTTTTGATGTAAAAGACTTGTGTATGTTTTGTAAACGTATCAAGACTTATCCTTATAGTGAGCTCGTATTGTACCCAAATTAAATTGACGTGTTTTTATTTTTTTATTACTAGAAGTAATATAGAAAAGGATTATTAAACGAGCTCGTCAATAATAAAAAAACCGTGCATGTGGCACGGTTTCTTATAAGTAGCTTTCAATTCAAGCTATTTAATCGCTCTTATTGCAATGCAATTTCAACGTCCACACCTGCAGGTAGGTCTAGGCGCATCAATGCGTCAACTGTTTTGTCAGTTGGGTCAACGATGTCCATCAAACGTTGGTGAGTACGAATCTCAAATTGGTCGCGTGATGTTTTGTTCACGTGTGGTGAACGTAGAACATCATAACGCTTAATACGTGTAGGTAGTGGTACAGGACCGTGAACAACAGCACCAGTACGCTTAGCAGTATCAACGATTTCAGCAGCAGATTGGTCGATTAATTTATAATCGAAGGCTTTCAAACGGATACGGATTTTTTGGTTTTTCATGAAACTTTCCTAAAGAACAGACTTTAAAGAACAATAATAAAGAACACTTATTAATAAAGAACATTTATTAATAAATAATTTGACCACCCAAGATTTGGGTAGTCAAATATTTTAACGCGGTTTTAGCACTACATCAAGCAATAAATGCCTGATGTAGTAAATCATCTAAGAATTACTTAGAGATCTTAGCAACAACGCCGGCGCCAACAGTACGGCCACCTTCACGAATAGCAAACTTTTGTTTTTCTTCTAGAGCAACTGGAGAAATCAATTTAACTTTGAAGTTAACTGTATCACCAGGCATAACCATTTCAGTACCTTCTGGTAATTCTACTTCACCAGTAACATCGGTAGTTCTGATGTAGAATTGTGGTTTGTAACCCTTGAAGAATGGTTTGTGACGACCACCTTCTTCTTTAGATAAAATGAAAACTTGAGCTTCAAATTCAGTGTGAGGAGTGATTGAACCAGTCTTACAAAGAACTTGTCCACGTTCAACTTCATTTTTCTTAGTACCACGAAGTAATAAACCAGCGTTGTCACCAGCTTGTCCTTGGTCTAAAGATTTGTTAAACATTTCAACACCAGTAACAACAGTTTTCTTAGTATCCATTAAACCAACGATTTCAACTTCTTCACCAACTTTAATGATACCTCTTTCGATTCTACCAGTAACTACGGTACCACGACCTTCAATTGAGAAGATATCTTCAATAGGCATTAAGAAAGGATGATCAACATCACGAGTTGGAGTTGGGATGTAAGTATCAATAGCTTCCATAAGCTTCATGATTGGCTCAGCATCAGCTCCTTCTGGGTTCTCTAAAGCTTTTAAAGCAGAACCGCGGATGATTGGAGTTTCGTCTCCAGGGAATTCATATTTCTTTAATAAATCACGAATTTCTTCTTCAACAAGGTCAATTAATTCCTTGTCTTCAACCATATCGCATTTGTTTAAGAAAACAACGATGTAAGGAACACCAACTTGACGAGCAAGTAAGATGTGTTCACGAGTTTGAGGCATAGGACCATCAGTAGCAGATACTACTAAAATAGCACCATCCATTTGAGCAGCACCAGTGATCATGTTCTTAACATAATCGGCATGGCCTGGACAATCAACGTGAGCGTAATGTCTTGTTGCTGATTCATATTCCACGTGAGCAGTAGCGATAGTAATACCACGTTCCTTTTCTTCAGGAGCGGAATCAATTTCGCTTACATCTTTGTGTGAAGCACTCATACCAGCTGCACCAAATACTGCTAACATAGCAGCAGTTAAGGTAGTTTTTCCGTGGTCAACGTGGCCAATAGTACCAATGTTGACGTGAGGTTTTGAACGGTCAAATTTTTCTGCCATTTTGTTTGATATACGGCCCCCGCTAGGGGTTTTCTCCTTCAAAGAGGAAACCAGCCGTCGTAAATTAATTATTTATTATAATTTTTAATAAAATTACTCGATTTTTTGGGCGCCATTCTTAATTTTAACTGGAATCGCCCAAGGGTTTCTAGATTTACTTTCCTCAGCTAAATATGGGCCATTTTCTTGATTTTTCCAGGTCGATATATCGCAATTTATTCTATCAGTTATATCGTCTGCTGTCAAATCTCTATTATCGGCTATTTTTAGCTTATTTTTATCGTCATGATTCCCACTCTCCAAACCTTCATAACTCTCTAAGTCCATTAGGACAAAAGAATTTTCTGGTTTTTGCTCATTATAAATTATCACCTTGTCACCGGTTTTTTTAATTAATTTCAAAATTTTCTTAAACTGCTCAGGAAACATATTTTTAAATTAATTTAGAATAAGCTGACTGATAATTTATTTTCCGTTTTTAGTCTTAATATTTTCTAAAATATTTCTTGGAACTTCATTGTAGTGAGAGAATTCCATAACATAGTTAGCGCGTCCTTGAGACATGGAACGAAGAGTTGTGGAATAGCCAAACATTTCAGCTAAAGGTACTTTAGCGCGAACCACCTTAATGTTATTAGGACGATCGGTCATTTCTTCGATTTGACCACGCTTAGCGTTTAAGTCACCAATAACGTTACCCATATATTCTTCCGGAGTAGAAACTTCAACTTTCATGATTGGTTCAAGTAAAACCTGACCGGCTTTAGCACAGGCATCACGGAAAGCGAAAATAGCGGCCATTTTAAAGGCGATTTCAGAGGAATCAACTTCGTGGTAAGAACCATCGGTAACCGCTACCTTAATGTTAACCATTGGGTAACCAGCTACACCACCGGCAAGTAAAGCTTCCTTAACACCCTTTTCAATTGCAGGAATATATTCACGTGGGATAACACCACCTTTAACTTCATCAATAAATTCAAATCCTTTAGTTGGATCTTCTTGTGGCATAACACGTAAAGTACAATCACCATATTGACCACGACCACCAGACTGCTTCGCATATTTATTTTGAGCGATTGCTTCTTTGGTAATAGTTTCACGGTAAGATACTTGTGGGTTACCAACGTTAGCTTCAACGCCGAATTCACGACGCATACGGTCAACGATAATATCTAAATGAAGTTCTCCCATACCGGAGATTAAAACTTGATTTGTTTCCTCATCAGTTTCAACACGGAAAGTAGGATCTTCTTCAGCTAAACGTTGCAAAGCAACACCCATTTTTTCTTGGTCAGCCTTAGTTTTTGGTTCAACCGCAATCTTAATAACTGGTTCTGGGAAAACAATGTTTTCAAGGTGCATCTGACGAGATTCGTCACATAAGGTATTACCAGTAGTAGTATTTTTTAAACCAATAACCGCCGCGATGTCCCCTGCATAAACTTCTTTAATTTCTTCACGGTGATTAGCGTGCATGCGAACTAAACGACCAACGCGTTCTTTATTTCCAGTAGTAGCATTAACGATGTAAGAACCAGCTTGTAAAACACCACTATAAACACGAACGAAACAAAGCTTACCAACGAAAGGATCAGTAGCGATTTTGAAAGCTAAACCAGCAAATGGTTCGCTATCAGAAGCGATTACCTTATAAGTTTTAGTTTCATCGTCAACATCAGTACCTTCGATTTCTGGAGTTTCAAGTGGAGATGGTAAATAATCATTTACAGCATCAAGACATAATTGAACACCAATATTTTGTAAAGCAGTACCACATAAAACAGGATAAATTTGGTTAGCAATTACACCCTTATGGATAGCGGCCTTAAGTTCTGGAATAGTTACTTCTTCCCCGCTTAAATATTTTTCCATGGTAGCTTCATCGCATTCTACTGCCTTTTCAACAAGTTCAGCATGGAACTCGTCTACTTTAGCTTTCATATCATCAGGAACTGGAATTTCAGTAACTTGTTCTCCCATGTTGCCTTCAAACTTGTAAGCTTTCTTTTCAAGTAAATCAATAACTCCTGATAAATTACTTTCGGCACCAATTGGAAGTTGAATAGCAACTGCTTTTGGGTTTAAACGATCCCGAATAGATTTTAAACTCATGTAAAAATCAGCTCCCATTTTATCCATCTTGTTTACAAAACAAAGACGTGGAACATGATATTTATCAGCTTGGCGCCATACAGTTTCTGATTGTGGTTCTACGCCAGCCTGACCATCAAACACAGCCACCGCTCCATCTAAAACACGGAGTGAGCGTTCTACTTCAACGGTAAAGTCAACGTGGCCAGGGGTATCAATGATATTGATTTTATTTTCCTTCCAAAAACAAGTGGTAGCAGCTGAGGTAATAGTAATACCTCGTTCTTTTTCTTGTTCCATCCAATCCATATCAGCACTGCCATCATGAGTTTCACCAATCTTATGTTTTTTACCAGTATAAAAAAGGACACGTTCAGTAAATGTTGTTTTACCAGCATCAATATGAGCCATAATACCAATATTTCTGATTTTGTCCAAAGAATAATCTCTAGGCATAAATAATTATGTTATAAAATATTTTATAAATTAACGAGAGAAATGAGCGAAAGCCTTGTTGGCCTCAGCCATTTTATGAACCATATCACGCTTTCTTACAGCTGCACCTTCACCATTTGAAGCGTCAAGAATTTCCGCAGCTAATTTTTCAGCCATTGAACGGCCTTTTCTAGCATCTGCAGAATTGATAATCCAGTTGCAACCTAAATAAAAACGTCTTTCACCACGAACTTGAAAAGGAACCTGGTAGTTTGCGCCACCAACGCGTTTACCACGAACTTCAACTAGTGGAGAAACTTTTTTAATCGCCTTGTTAAAAACATGACGAGGGTCTTGTTTAGTTTTATCTTTAATAATTTCAAAAGAACCGTAAACGATTTTTTGTGCTACGGATTTCTTTCCACTTTCCATGACGTAATTAATAAACTTAGTGATGTTTTTATCACTGTATTTTACGTCTCCTTCGATATCTCTTTTTGGAGCTTGTTTACCTCTCATAATTTTACTGTCTCTCACCAGCTATAGCGAGAAAGATTAGAGCAACTCTAATTTATAAATTAATTAAATGATAACTTTATTTAGCAGCTTTTGGTTTCTTAGCACCATAACCACTGCGGCTTTTGCGTCTAGCTTCAACACCAGAAGCATCATATACACCACGAACAACTTTATATCTTACACCTGGAAGATCTTTAGTATTACCGCCTTTTAGTAATACGATAGAGTGTTCTTGTAGGTTGTGTCCCATACCTGGGATATAAGCGGTTACTTCCATACCGTTTGATAATCTAACACGGCAAATTTTACGTAAAGCGGAGTTAGGTTTCTTAGGAGTGGTTGTAGTTACCTTTAAACAAACACCTTGTTTAAAAGGAGCGCCTTTAGCGGTTTCTTTTTTCTTACGATGAAGAGTGTCCAAGCTAACGTGCAAAGCGAAAGAGGTCTGACGTTTGACCTTTGAATTGCGACCCTTGCGGACTAGTTGATTCATGGTGGGCATAGTTTTTCTTAAAAAATAATTATATTTCGAACAATAAAACAGTCCTGAAAACTCAGGACATAACTTTTTATTAAACTTGTGAAGTAAATTTAGCAAAAACCAAGACATAAGTCAAGAGAATATGAAGATAATCGGCGATAGTTTAAACCATCTGCACTCTTTTATTTTTTGGTATTAGAAAAGGGACTGTTTTTCAGTCCCCTTCTGGTTAT
>CAZHYP010000043.1:0-5748 GCA_964536885.1 uncultured Gammaproteobacteria bacterium
AGTCCGGCTTCATCACTCTTACTCATCTTTTTAGCAGGGTCCTGTAAACTCATAATGCGTGCTCCATCTTTTCGAACAACCGCTTCCGGAATTTTAAAAATCTCCGCATACTCTTTGTTAAAACGCCGAGCAATATCGCGAGCAAGTTCAACATGCTGTTTTTGATCTTCGCCAACGGGAACAATTTCGGTGTTATATAATAGAATGTCTGAAGCCATTAAAACCGGATAATCATAAAGGCCAACCGTTGCCGATTCTTGATGCTTACCAGTTTTATCTTTAAACTGAGTCATCTTATTGAGGTCAGCAATACGAGCGCCGCAACAATTTAAAATCCAACCTAGCTCGGTGTGAGCCGGCACATCAGATTGTTTAAACAAGATTGAATTTTTATAATCAATACCTGCAGCAATATAAGTCTTTACTAGTTCAATAATCCAAGCACGAAGTTGCTGAGGGTCCTGTTTAACAGTAATCGCATGATAATCAACCACACAAAAAATACAATTATAATTATTTTGCATTTCTACCCATTGGGATAGTGCCCCGATATAGCCACCAATATTTAAGCGGCCACTTGGTTTAATGCCTGAGAAAATTATTTTTTTATCACTCATAATGTTTATTTTATACTTACATCTTATGATAAATTGAGTTTTTAGGCAACAAAAAAAGACCCTTATCTGGGTCCTTCGCGTAACATACCTACAAGCATTGTAGTTCCCTTTTCTAGGTTCGTCAAGTTTTTTTAACAAACTATTTACTATTTCTGTTAATAATTTAAAATTAATAAGTCATCTTTTCGGGCCGTAGTATAGTGGCAGTACGCGTGCATGGGGTGCATGTAGCCCCGGTTCAATTCCGGGCGGCCCGACAATTACGGGTTGTGGTATAGTGGTATTACGCGCGATTCGGGTTCGCGTAATCCCGGTTCGATTCCGGGCAACCCGACCATAGAAAAAGAAAAAGAAAATGTCTTGACTTTAAGGCATTTTTTTGCTAATATAGGTCAAGTTGCCAAAAAGACCAAATGATTATATAATACCTTAGTAACTACTTAAATTTGGCATTTTATTCCGGTAATTCAATACTGCTCCAGTCATTGAATTATTTTTATTATATATGATTGATTTCAAACAAGGCATGGAGCCAGAAAATGGCGTTAATTTAGGAAATAACAGCAAGAAAAGTAAAAAAATATTCCACACTTTAGCAATTTTAGCGATATTAATTATTATTTTCGCTGGCAAGGTTATTGTGTCAGATTCTGGCGGCGATTCTTGGTACAGCAGTATTTTTTCAAAAATTGCTCATATCACCACATCATCTAATAATAAATTAATTGGCGAGGAAAATGATCGCATTAATATATTGCTAATTGGCATGGGAGGAAAAAATCACGATGGTGGTTATTTAGCTGACACTATAATGTTAGTTAGTCTAAAACCTTCTACTAAACAGGTTTCCATGATTTCTATTCCCCGTGATATGACCGTTCCGGTTGAAGGCGGTGCTTGGAGAAAGGTTAATTCTATCAACGCCACGGCTGAGGCCAAAGAAGAAGGAAGTGGTGGACCGGCTATGACCAGCGCCTTAAGTGAAATTTTAGGAACACCAATCACTTATTACGTTCGCGCTGATTTTCAAGGTTTTGTAAATATTATTGATGAGATGGGTGGTGTTACTGTAAATGTTGAAAATACTTTAGATGATTATTCTTACCCAATTATGGGAGAAGAAGATAACGCCGATTATTATTCAAGATACGAACATTTACACGTTGAAGCTGGTTTACAAAAAATGAGTGGCAGCTTAGCTCTAAAGTTTGCTCGCAGTCGTCACGGAATAAACGGCGAAGGATCAGATTTTGCGAGAGCCAAAAGACAACAATTAATTTTACAGGCGGTAAAAGATAAATTACTTTCCAGCAGCACCCTTCTTAAACCAGCCATGCTTGTTAAAATTTCTAACCAACTAAGAGAGCATGTTGATACTAATATTTCTATTACTGATCTAATTGCTATCTGGGATGATTATAAAAATGTAAACAAATCAAATATTATTAATAAAGTATTTGATAACAGCCCGAAAGGTTTACTAATGGATACTACTGGTGAAGGCGGTGCTTATCTGCTGATGCCTAGAGCGGGTAATTATAATGAAATCAAAGAAGCGGTTCAAAATATTTTTGGCACTGTCGTAGTAGAAAAAATTGAAGTTAAGCCGCTAAAAAAATCCGTTGATTTAGAAATTGTAAATGGTACCTGGATAACTGGACTAGCAAGCAAAATTGGAGCCTCGTTGGAACCTTATAATTTTGTTTCGACTAAGAGTAATGGTACTGAAAGAAATATTACCAAAAGCGCCATTTATGATTTATCTTATGGCAAAAATGAAACTGCTATCAAAACTATTAAAGACTTAACTGGAGCCACTTTAAACTATGACAGTCCTGCTTGGTTAAACACTTTAAAAAACAGCACATCTTCACCAGACCTAGTTTTAATTTTAGGAACTGATGCTGAGAAATGGGATATTGCAAATCCTCAACAATAAAAATGAATAATTCAAAAAACAAATTACCACTAGTCGCCTTATTAGGACGTGCCAATGTCGGCAAGTCGACGCTTTTTAATTGTCTAACAGAAAAACAACAGGCAATTGTTTCTGATGTCGCTGGTACTACTCGTGATAGCAACTACGGTTTTGTCTCTTGGAATAACCGCGACTTTGAGTTAGTTGATACTGCGGGTATTTTTGATGCTAAACACATCAACAGTGAATTTAAAAAAACCGAAAGCGGTATTGATTTTTTAGCTCAAAAACAAGTGCGTCAAATTTTAGACGACGCTGCTATTATTGTTTTTATGGTTGATAACCGCGCTGGACTACTTACTGAAGACAGACATTTAGCAGCCGCTTTAAAAAAGAATCCTGAATTACTTAAAAAAACTATCGTAGTCGTAAATAAAGTTGATAGTCAAAAACATGCCATCGAGGCTTTAGATTTTGTTAAATTAGGGCTCGGTCAACCAAGACTTATATCATCTACTACCGGAGCTGGAACTGGAGATTTGCTAGATGAAATTGTTATTAAATTAAAACCTTTTGCCGACGAAAAAATAATTGTTGAAGACAGACGTGATGAAATAAAAGTTTGTATTATTGGCAAACCAAATGTCGGTAAGTCGTCCCTCCTTAATTCTATTTTAGGTTATGAGCGTGTAATTGTTAGCGACGAACCACACACCACCCGCGAACCACAAGACACTTTAATTACTTGGGGAGACAAAAAGATTCGTTTCGTTGATACTGCGGGGATTTCTCGCCAAGGACATAAAGGAGATGGATTACAAAAGTTAGGTATTGGTAAATCTTTACACGTTTTAGATAAAGCTGATATTGCTCTTTTGGTTTTTGATGTGAGCGAGCCAATTACTCATCAAGATGCTAAAATTGTTGGTGAAATTATTGAACGTCATAAAAGTTTAATTTTAATTGCTAATAAATGGGATAAGGTAGAGATTAAAGATACTAAGAAATGGACTCAAGATATTTATCATGAATTGCCTTTTGCTTCTTGGGCGCCATTACAATTCATCTCTGCTAAAACAGGACTTAAGGTTCAAAAAATTATGGATCTTGTGACCACAATTGCTGAGGCTCGCAAAATCGAAATTTCCGATTCGCAATTACAAAAGTTCTTAATGAAAATTGTTAAAATTCATTTACCAGCTAAGGGTAAAGGACTCAAAGCGCCTCGTATTTATGAGTTTACACAAGCATATAGCAACCCACCAGCATTTGATATTAGAATTGGTTCTAAAGACAATCTACATTTCTCTTATGTCAGGTTTATGGAAAATAAACTTCGAGAAAAATGGGGATTTATAGGCACGCCAATAAAAATGACTGTAACTAAAAATAGAAAAGTTCACGGTACTGCTTCTTAATAAAAAAGCTCCAAAATTTTGGAGCTTTTTTGAAAACTATTTTTTTCATTATCAACAGCTGTTTAGAAATTATCCCAAAAAATAATTTTTTAAATTTACTTTTATTAGTCTAGGCGAAAAAATAAGCTAAACTTATCAATTTATCTTGAGATATTCTTGATTTTTTCCAGACTTAAATTGAAAGCTTTTGCCAATCGTCTTTTAATAATCAATGTTGTATAATAAAACCATCAAAACAAATAACCTAAATTATATGAGAATTATCGTTGGTCTTGGTAATCCAGGAGACCAGTATCAAAAAAATCGTCACAATGTCGGCTTTATGGCCCTAGACTTATTGCTGGGCGATGTAAAATGGCAATTAAACAAAAAGTTTAATGCTTTGATGTATGAAGCGGGCGATTGTATCTATTTAAAGCCTCAGACATTTATGAATAATTCTGGACAGTCGGTTCAAGCTATTTTGTCCTACTATGGATTAATGCCAAAAGCTTTGGGACTTTTTAATAAAAAGGATGCTGATTTATCAGATGTGCTAACCGTTATTCATGATGATATCGATATTGAAGTTGGAAAATGGAAGATTGCTATTGATTCTAGAAGCGGCGGTAATAATGGCGTACAATCAATTATTAATCATCTTAAAACTAAAAACTTTAGAAGAATAAAAATTGGTGTTAAAAATGATTTGATTAGAACCAGAATTCCTGTTGAAAAATTTGTCTTACAGAATTTTAATACTGAAGAAAAAGATATCATTAAGAATGTCTTAGCGGATGTTATTCAATCTATTTAAAAAAATAATGCCTATGATTTTGCCTTAAAACAATCGGCAACTAAACCAAGGAGGGGCGGTTTAATCTGATTATTTTTGGGCAAAACTATAGGCACTATTGCTACTATATTAGTATAGAAAATTTAAATTGGCAACATACCCGGGAAATTTATTTTCCGGGTATTATATTTACCAATATGTCAGATTACGAGATTAAAATGATAAAAATAGATGACGCTAAATATCCTAAGCTATTAAAAGAGATAAGTAATCCACCTAAGGTTCTATATTATATAGGCAGTTGGCCAAAAGAAGATCTCTTCCCTCTAGCGGTTGTTGGTAGCCGAGGTTCAGACGCCTACGGTCAACAAGTAATTCAAGAATTATTAAGTGATGAGTTATTAGACCAAACGGTAATTATCAGTGGCTTAGCTAAAGGTGTTGATGCCGCGGCTCACCAAATTGCTAAAAAAACGATTGCGGTTTTAGGAACCGGAGTTGATGAAGCCAGTTTCTACCCTAAAGAAAATTTGTCACTTTATCATAAAATAATTAAAGATGGCGGTTTGATAATTTCCGAATTTTCTGTGGGCACTAAACCAAGACCCCAAAACTTTCCTCAGCGCAATCGAATTATCGCCGGTCTTAGTCGAGCAGTATTAGTTATTCAAGCCAAAGCCCGCTCTGGAGCCCTAATTACGGCTCGCCTAGCATTAGAAGAAGGGCGAGAGGTCTTAGCGGTCCCAGGCTCAATATTTAATGAATTAAGCGCTGGTCCGCATTCATTAATTAATCAAGGAGCCACTACTGTCTGCAATCCCAAAGAATTGTGTGAAATATGTCAAAGGTTGACAGGTTATGAGTAAATAGTAAACTGGTTAATAAGTGTCTAAAATAATTTATCTAAAAAATTATGACTTTAATTATCGTTGAGTCTCCAACTAAAGCCCGAACTATATCTAAATTTTTAGATAAAAAATATTTAGTCGAATCTTCATTCGGTCATATTCGTGATCTGCC
>CAZHYP010000044.1:0-3728 GCA_964536885.1 uncultured Gammaproteobacteria bacterium
TAAGCTTTAAAAATTCCAAAAGCCTCATTTGTAATTCCAGCGCTAATAATGGCAATCCAAGAAACAATTAAGACGCCAATCATTTCCCATTTATATGGATAATTAATTCGTCCTTCTTTTTTAAATAAAGTTTTTATCTTTGCCCCATCTTTAATAACTAGCCAAACAAAAAAAGCGATTAAAATCATGGCCTCAAGAAATGTCATCGGAATTCCTATGATTTTGAAGCGCCATAAATATAAAGGCGTACCAGCGATAATAAACAATACCGCCCAGTCTAGTTTTTTGTAAGCTAAAAATGCGAAAATTGCTAGCAAAACAATTAATAAAATAGTATTCATATGGGTTTATTATATCACGTTCTTTTGTTTATCAAAAAACACCCCAAGTAAGGGGCGTTTTTTAAATAATCTATTTGATAGCTCTTTCAACGTATTCACCAGAATCAGTATTAATTCTGATTACTTCACCTTCTTCAATAAACATTGGAACACTGATAATAGCACCGGTTTCGATTTCTACTTGTTTATTAACATTGCCAGCGGAGTTGCCTTTTACTCCAGGAGGAGCAGAAACAACTTTGAAATCCATTTTAATTGGTAATTGAATTGTTACTGGCTTGCCCTCAAAGTATAAAACAGAAACATCAGTTCCATCTTTTAAGAATTTAGGTTGATCACCTAAATCTTCTAAGGCTAAAGTAAATTGTTCGTATGATTCATTTTCCATGAAATAAGCATCTGTCCCGTCTTTGTATAAGAAATTAGCTTTCTTAGTTTCAGTTTCTGCTTCTTCAGCTTGTTGAACTCCTTGGAAGGTTTGTTCAAGCACGCGACCATCAATTAAGTTGCGAAGTTTGGTTTTAAGCACTGCCCCGCCGCGACCCATTTTGTGGTGATCGGTTCTAGTAATAACATAAGGTTGATTATTAACTTTAATCACCTTACCCATTTTGATTTCACTGATACTTAGCATAGTAATTTTTCAGTTAATAATTAGAATTAGCGATGAGTGTGTGACAATAAAGCCATGATACGAGCACGTTTGATAGCTTCGGATAATTTTCTTTGGTGCCAAGCACAAACGCCAGTTCTTTTACCAGGTAAGATTTTTACATAGAAGTTAACAAATTTACGTAGAGATCTAGTATCTTTGTAATCAACCTCTAAATTATTAGCGCAAAAATAGCACTCTTTAGTTTTTTTAATAGCCATATTTATTAATAATTTTTTAATTTTTTAGAAAGGAATATTTTCAACGCGGATTTCTTCCTCTTGAACATCGTCTACTGGTACGTTTTGAATATCATTTTGAAAATCGTTACCAGAGTTAGAAGCAGTTGCTCCCTGACGATCTAACATAATCATGTTCTCTAGAACAATTTCAGTACGATATCTTTTAATACCATCTTGTCCGGTCCATTCAGTAGTTTGAAGTCTACCTTCAACATAAACTTTAGAACCTTTGCGTAGATATTGTCCGCAAATTTCTGCTAGCTTTCTCCAAGCCACGATGTTGTGGAACTCAGATTTTTTTTGTTGTTGACCACTTTGGTCGGTCCAAACAAGACTAGTTGCTACACTAAACGAAGCTACTTGAGCGCCCGATGGGGTATTACGCATTTCAGGATCACGAGTTAAATTACCAATGATCATCGCTTTGTTTAAATTCATATTTTTGATAAGCGATAGGGGATCGCTTTTAATTAGTTTAGATTAAGTCATCAGCATTTAAAATGCCTTCCAATTTTGTATCTAAATCTTTAAGCTCAGCACGATTTTCTTCTTTTGGAGCTACCTTTTTAGGTTTAGCTGCTTCTTTTTTAGCAACCTCCTCTTCTTCACGTTTAGCTTCCATCTTTTCACGAGCTTCTTTTGCCTTAGCTAATTCTTCAGGAGTCTTAGCAGTAACACTTAGAATTTGGTGACGTAAAATTTCGTGTGATAATCTTAAATCAGTATCGATTTTAAGTAAGTCTTTGCCAGCTAAATCAAATTGATAAAGTTGGTAGTAACCATAAGCATTGTGCTTAATTTCATAAGCCAATTTTTTCTTACCCCAATATTCAGAGTAAGCAATTTTACCTTCAGCATCAGTAATCATTTTTTCAACGCGGCTGATGATTGTTTTAGCCTCGTCTTCAGTGAATTTGTTTGGAACAATGAACATAATTTCATAGCGGTTCATGCCAGACTTTTTTGTTTTTGACATAGTTTGTTAGAAGTTTAGTTATTATTTAGTAATAATAGACAAAACCACTGATTAAATAAAAACCCTCTAAGTATTCTAAAAACTTTAGGGGTTTAGAGAATACCTTTAGTTCTCCCTCTTCAGATAAATCTGGGAGAGAACTGGCCTTAAAATTAAGGTCGTGGAAAAGATATTAAATATTTTTTTGTATGCTTAATTTAGCATAAAGATTAAATTATTGCAATAGTCATTAATTTAGGGTAAGGTAATAGACGTATGATTTACTTTTTTATTCTTGGTAACAATCCAACTTTATCTCTAGCGGAACTAACCGCTGTTTTGCCTTGCGCTGACGGTCGTTTAATAAATAAGGACTTATTTATTTGGGAAACTGAAAATGAGATTGTGCCGGAAAATTTAATAAAAAATTTAGGTGGAACCATTAAAATTGGTGTTTTTGAAAAAATGGTGGCCGCCAAGCAGGATTTGAATGAACCAATGCTGGCTTTATGTCTTAAAGTTAGCAAAAAAAGTACTGGTAAATTTAATTTTGGTATCTCTGATTATGGTCAGCAACCACTAAATTTGACTCCTATTGGGCTAACACTAAAGAAAAAACTTCGTGATGCGGGTGTTGCCTCAAGATTAGTAACTAGCCGAGATAAGAATTTATCCAGTGTTGTGGTTGAACAAAATAAGTTATTAACAAAAGGTGTGGAAATCGTGTTAGCGGCTGATGGCGGACGAACTTTAGTGGGGCACACTTTAGCGGTTCAGGCTTTTAAAGATTTAGGTAAGCGTGATTTTGGACGCCCTAATCGTGATGATGCTTCTGGAATGTTGCCACCAAAAGTGGCCCAGATGATGATAAATTTAGCTGAAATTAAAGATTATAATGGTTTGGTGCTCGATCCTTTCTGTGGCTCTGGTACCGTTTTACAGGAAGCACTACTGATGGGTTTTAATAACGTCGCGGGTACCGACCTATCTCCTAAAGCAATTGAAGATTCTAAAGAAAACATTGCTTGGCTTAAAGAAAAATTTGCTTTAACTGGCACTAAAACTAATATCTTCTTGAAAAATGCCACTAAATTATCAGAATCATTTAAACCAGAAAGTGTGGAGGCAATTGTTTGTGAGCCATATCTTGGTCCGCAACGTGGTTGGAATGATTTAAAGATTGTAAAAGATGAGCTGGAAGAATTATATACTAAAGCGCTTCGAGAATTTTCGAAGATACTAAAACCTCATGGAAGAGTAGTGATGATTTTCCCAATGTTTTTTGGTAATAAACCAATCAATCCCGATTATTATAAATTTGAAATAAAAAGTTCTCTTCCAGAAGAATGGAGAACTAACCCTCTTATAAAAGTGACTCCTCGAAATACAATTGTTTACGGTCGTGCTGGTCAAAAAGTATTCAGAGAAATTGTAGTGCTCGAGAAGAAATAAAAAAACCAGCATCTAATGATACTGGTGTGGCGCAGGTCTCTTCAGCGTTGTGCTGATTGTAGGCGTCCGAACGCCTCGTTTTTCGA
>CAZHYP010000044.1:3828-5726 GCA_964536885.1 uncultured Gammaproteobacteria bacterium
AATAAAAAACACCCATATATTAAAAGGGTGTTTTTATTATCTAAAAAACTTTATTTATTAATCAAAAAGTTACAGACGTCACCGTCTTTAACCACATATTCTTTACCTTCAATTCGCATTGTTCCTAGCTCCTTAGCCTTAGCTTCAGAACCAGCTTCAATAAATTTATCCCATTGAATTACTTCGGCTCTAACAAAACCCTTAATAAAATCAGTATGAATCTCACCGGCGGCATACGGTGCTTTAGTGCCAGTTTTAATGGTCCAGGCCCTAGTTTCTTCGTGTCCGGTAGTAAAAAAAGTATCAAGACCTAAAATTTTATAAGCGGCTCTAATTAATTTATCAAGCCCGCTCTCTTCTAATCCTAATTCTTTAATATATTCCGCTTGATCTTCTTCTGGCAAGGCAGCAATTTCCTCTTCCGTTCTTACATTAACGGTTAAAACTTGTTCGTTTACTCCTAAAATATCAGTGCCGCTAAAACTATCATCAACATTTAATAAATAAATAATTGGTTTAGCGGTCAGTAAACATAAAGATTTAACAAAGGGGGTTTCTTCTTCGGTAAATTCTAATTCACGAGCGGAACCACCTTCTGATAAATGTTTATAAAGTTTTTCTAAAATTTGGGCTTGTAAAATTAATTCTTTATTACCACTTCGACTATCTCTTTTAGTGCTAGAGAGCCTCTTCTCTACTGTAGCCAAATCGGCAAATATTAGCTCTAAATTAATAGTTTCCTTATCTCCAGCTGGGTCAATCTTACTATTTACATGAATAATATTCTTATCTTTAAAATCGCGAACTACTTCGCAAATAGCATCACATTCTCTAATATGAGCCAAAAATTTGTTTCCCAACCCTTCCCCTTTACTGGCACCGGCCACCAGACCAGCAATGTCAACAAACTCAATGGTAGTCGGCACTATTTTAAGTGGCTTAGAAATATTAGCTAATTTTTCTAATCTATCATCAGGCACTTTTACAACCCCAACGTTAGGATCGATAGTACAAAATGGATAATTAGCAGCATCAACACCCTTCTTGGTTAAAAGATTGAAAAGAGATGATTTTCCTACGTTTGGTAGCCCAACAATTCCAATAGATAATGACATATGTAAAAATTATTATTTAATTCATTCTTATTTAAGCAGGTTTTTGGGAAAATAAAAAGAGGCTCGGTTTGGCCAGGTTTTATATTATATAAAAAATAGTTTCTGGGCCAGGTTTGAGCCTCTATGAGATTGTGTTTTACTTACTTTTGGCTCTCTTTGTTACAAAAAGAGGAAAAAATATTAGTAAAATTTTAAAATCTTCATTGTTAGATTATGAAGTGTTAATTTTTTTGCCAAATCTTGGTAAATAAAAAGCCAAAAATAGAAGTTTAATTGTTTAATCTTTATGATTTTAAATCAAATCTTTATTTTTTCGTTTTTTACCCAATAATCTTTTACCACTCTAACGTTGGTAAGTGTTCGAGATTAGCTAAAAATTTAGAAAGAACGATTTGTGTATTAAATTGTATGGTAGCAAAGAACTTGAATGTACGCAATTTTTGTTTATCTGTGTATATTCTACCACTTTTAAAAAAGCCTATCAAGTATTTAGCGAGTAATTGTTGAAAACTTGGGGATGTTAGATTTTATTTAGCTAATATTAAATAAATAACATCTTTTGCAAAATGTGTAATATTGTGTTTTTTGAAACGTAAAGTCCACTCGTAAGTAGACAAAAGATAAAAAATAAAAAAGTAAATCACAAGTTATCCACAGTTTAATCACCTAATAATAGGATAAAAAAATGACTCAAATCCAATATCTTAGATTTAAGTCATTTTCTACAGTTGAGGTACGGGTGGGAGTCGAACCCACGAATGGCAGTTTTGCAAACTGCAGTGT
>CAZHYP010000045.1:0-5665 GCA_964536885.1 uncultured Gammaproteobacteria bacterium
CATCTTCTGGAGCGCCACCCATCTCAGCGACTAATTTTATTTTTTCTTCGTCACTGTAAGCGTAGTGAACAGTAGTTCCTTTTTTAAGTTGATAAAGTGGTGGTTGAGCAATATAGATATGTCCGCCTTCGATTAAATGAGGGAAGTGACGGAAAAATAAAGTAAGCAGTAAAGTTCTAATGTGAGCACCATCAACGTCGGCATCGGTCATGATGATAATGCGGTGGTATCTTAATTTTTCTAAATCAAATTGATCATCGATGTTAGTACCCATCGCAATAACCAGATTCTTAATTTCATTGTTAGCTAACATTTTGTCCATGCGAGCGCGCTCCACGTTTAGAATTTTACCTCTAAGTGGCAAAATAGCTTGAAACTTACGATTGCGTCCTTGTTTAGCAGAGCCACCAGCAGAGTCTCCCTCTACAATATATAATTCACATTCTTCAGGATGACGGGAAGAACAGTCAGCTAATTTTCCAGGTAAAGTCATGCCTTCTAAAGCGCCCTTTCTTAAAATAGTAGCGCGGGCAGTACGAGCGGCCAGTCTAGCTTGAGATGACAAGACACATTTACCAATGATTGCCTCGGCTTCTTTTGGGTGTTCTTCTAGGAAAGTATTAAAGGCCTCGCCAAATATTTGCTCAACATAACCCTTCATTTCAGCGTTACCTAATTTTCCCTTAGTCTGTCCTTCAAATTGAGGGTCTGGTAATTTAACACTAATAATTGCTGTTAAACCTTCACGAACATCATCACCGGTTAAATTTTCCTGTTTTTCTTTAAGTAAGTTTTTGCTGCGACCATAGTTGTTTAAAGTTCTAGTTAACGCCGTTCTAAAACCAACCATGTGAGTTCCGCCTTCAGGGTTATGAATGTTGTTTGCAAAAGCAATTGCGGTTTCATTGTATTCATCATTATATTGAAGAGCAACTTCTACCTTGCAGTCATTAGTATCTTTGTCGACATAAAAAATAGTGTCGTGTTTTGTAGTTTTACCACGATGCAATGATTTAACGTAAGACTTGATACCACCTTCAAAATGGAACTTATATTTTTTAGGTCGGTGGCCATCACGATCATCAATAATATTAATAGTAATTCCTTTAGTAAGGTATGTCTGTTGTCTTAAGCGGTCTAAAATTTTACCCCAATTGTATTCGGTTTCAGTAAAGATAGTTGGGTCGGCTTGAAAGATAATAGTTGTTCCTGTTCCGGTAGCGGTACCAACTTTTTTAATTGGACCCTGAGGAATACCAGTTTTATATTCTTGAGCCCATAATACTCCTTCACGTTTTATTTCGGCGCGAAGATAAGTACTTAAGGCATTAACAACGGAAACACCAACACCATGAAGACCACCAGAAACTTTATAACCACCACCACCGAATTTACCGCCAGCGTGTAATTTTGTTAAAACTGTTTCTAGAGCAGAAACTCCGGTTACTTTATGTTTTTCAACTGGGATACCACGACCATTATCGGTTACTGACACCATATTGTCTTTACCAAGTATAACGGTTATTTCGTTGGCATGTCCTGCCATGGCTTCATCAATACAGTTATCAACCACTTCCCAAATTAAATGATGTAAACCGGCAGCTGAAGTGGAGCCGATATACATACCAGGACGTTTACGAACTGGATCAAGACCTTCAAGTACGGTAATGGCGTCAGCGCCATAGCTATTTTTTTTATCTTCACTCATAAACATAAAAAACGCCTAGAAACTAGGAGTATTTCAATTAATTTTAAAACCTTGTTACCTATATTATAGCAGTAAAACTCTGGCTTAGCAAACGAGAGCGAAAGGGGTCTCTATTGACAGTATTTAAAAAGTATGATATATTTAAACCACAAAAAAAAGAGTTCTCTTACAACTAAAATCGATAAAAATGAAAAACTTTTTTTCCTCTAATCCTTTAAAAAAAGTCCAACCTGAACTTTTTGAACTTGAAAAGAACATCAAAAATGTTGCAAATATCTCGAACAAAGTTGAAGCCATTGTGAAATTATTTCAAGTTATTTCGCCTCTGTACGATAAAAATCCTTTTGCTGCCGCTTCTTTGAAGCTGGGAAGAAAGAAGGGAAAATATGCTAAGCAACTGGAAGCCTTGGCAATTCTTCAAAAACACTTCAATAATGCTGGTCGCTCGCCATATGGCATGAACCGCACCGAAGAAGGCGAAATGGTTACTGAGGACAAGATTTATATTGGCAATGTTTTTGGTCTTTGTACTAACACAGTCAGTTACTGGCTCGGCGAAAAATCAAATCTGGAAAAAACCTTTCGACCAGATGTTTCAAAAGATCAGAATCACCCCCTGTCGAATTGGGATCTAATCAATGACTATCAATGTGGCACTTTCGTGAAAAGTCATGTTGATGGCATTTTGAAACAAGTTGCCATTCTAAAGGTGGATGATAATTAAATTTTTCCCCTCCAATCCGCGGGCGAATAATCGCCAACTACGTGTGTCCCTAACCCATCTTTCTGTGAAGAAAGGTGGGTTAATTTTTTTTATTGACACAAAAAAGCATCTGCCGTAATATTTTTAAACAACTTAGTTTCCTTAACAATCAAATACCTGTCTAGATGAAAAGATCGACTAATGAAAAACTCGTAGGCTGGCTCTTTATTGCCTCTTTAACAATCGTTGCGCTTGGTTTACTGTTCCCATGTTTTAGTTCTTGGTTTAATTTGCCAATATTTGATCGCTTAGCGGTTTTTTGTTGGGGGTTCTGTGTTGTGCCATTTATGTCACTACAATTTTTTATCCCCTCAGGAATTTATGTTTATTTTTTCAGCGATTTACATTTCGTTTTAAGAATCATAATTTTCTGGGTGTTGGCACCAATGGCCAATTTATTCTTTTTTTTCTGGATGGGAACTTTGTTTAACTTTTTACCATACTACGATAGTTTTAAGGATGTTTTGCCAACTCTTGTGGCTTATTCCTCAGCTTTAGCTTGGGCCCTGCTTGGTTTGGCAGCGGCGGTAAGAATTATAAAACAAAAACGAATTAGGGAAGGAAGGTCATAAAGACCTTCTTTTTTGTTTTTCACTCTTTTTAAAATTTTATGCTATGATATAAAGGTAAAAAATAAGAAAAATTATATGTCCAAAATAATAGTTACTGGCGGAGCCGGCTTTATTGGTTCAACTTTGGTTGATAAATTGATTGACGAAGGTCACGAAGTTGCAGTACTCGATAGTTTAGTGTCGGGTAAAAAAGATTATATAAACTCTCAGGCAAAATTTTTTGAAGTTGATATTTGTGCTCCTGAAGTAGCAGCGGTGTTTGCTGATTTTAAACCGGAAATCGTTTATCATTTAGCGGCCCAAATCGATGTACGTATTTCTGTTTCTAACCCAGTATTTGATAATAAAGTTAATGCTGCTGGTTCGCTTAATATTCTAGAAAATTGTCGCTTAAATAATGTTAAGAAATTTATTTTTGTCTCTACTGGTGGCGCAATTTATGGTGAAGCCGAGGAAATTCCCACCACCGAAAGCGCTCCAACTTATCCTTTGTCTCCTTATGGAATTCATAAACTGACTACTGAAAAATATTGTATGTTCTACCAAGAAGTTTATGGTCTAGATTATACTATTTTAAGATTTGCCAACATCTATGGTCCACGACAGTATAAGGGCGGAGAAGCGGGCGTGGTGTCTATCTTTATTGAACACGCCGTAACTGGTAAGCCTTGTTTTATAAACGGTGATGGTATGCAGACTCGTGATTATGTTTATGTAGATGATGTGGTTGCCGCTCTATCTAAAGCCAAGGAAGTCGCTTATCAAGGGGAGATTAACATTGGTTGTGCTAAAGAAATTACGGTTTTAGATATTGTAAGTGCTATTAAAGAGGCGGGCATTGATTTTGCCCCTGAACATGCACCGGCTAAACCAGGAGAACAGCGTCGTAGTTGTTTGTCTTATGAACTAGCTAAAAAAATTCTTGGCTGGGAGCCAAAAGTTGATATAACAGAAGGAGTGCGTCGTACTCTGGATTGGACTAAGACTTTAACTTTTTAAATTATGAAAAAATTATTTATTGCTAACTGGAAAATGCAGCTTGATTATAAAGAAAGCCTTGCTCTTACTAAATCTTTCCAAAAAAAATTAAAAAAAACAAAAAACGAAGTAGTGCTTACTCCTGATTTTACAGTTTTAAGTCCCGCTTCAGAGATTTTAAAAAAATCGCCTATTAAATTAGGGGCTCAAGATTGTGCCTTTGGTTTACGAGGTGCTTATACGGGGGAGGTTAGTGTTAAATCACTTAAACAGCTGGGCGTTAAATATGTTTTGATTGGTCATAGTGAACGCCGCGGTTATTTTAAAGAAGATTCTGGACTGCTTAAATTCAAGGTGGCAGCGGCATTAGAGAATGGTTTAGTCCCAGTTTTCTGTATTGGCGAAAAATTAACCGATTATAAAGCTAAAAGAACTCATGCCGTTTTACGTCGTCAGCTCGAAGAAGTTTTGTTTGGTTTAGAAATTAGCAGCGAGAGTGCAATTGTAATTGCTTATGAGCCAGTTTGGGCAATTGGCTCTGGCAAAACGCCAGCCGCTAAAGAAATCGAAGCTAATCACGTTTTTATTAAAGGAGTTTTAGCTGAACTTATTGGTCAAATTCCACGTGTTATCTATGGTGGTAGTGTTAATGCGAAAAATGTCGCCGAATTATTAGAATGGCCTAACGTCGACGGATTATTAGTTGGCGGTGCCAGTCTTAAAGTTGACGAATTTTCTAAAATTGTTAATGTTTAGGTTATGTTAACCATAATTTCCATTACCCTGGTCATAATTGGCCTCCTTATTATCGCCTTTATTATTTTAAAGAAGTTTCCTGCTTTGGCGATTTTAGATGTGGAAAATATTCCCGGACAAAAAGAAGCTAAATTTAAAGAAGAAATTATTAAAAAAAGATTAGAAAGAGATTTGTCTAAATGGGGCGCTTTCTTTATTAAGATTTGGAAATTTTTTAGTTCTATTACATCGAGTCCATTACACAAGGCTCATGCTAAATTAAAAGAAGTTAAAGATGTCTATCGTCGCAGTAAAAAAATGACTCTCGCCGAGCGCAGAGAACATATTCGTAATTTATTTAGATTAGCCGAAGACAGTTTAAGAAACGATGAATTAGATAAAGCTGAGGCTAGTTTAATTGAGATTGTCAGTTTAGAACAGAAAAATTTACCCGCCTTCTTTGAGTTAGCTGATGTTTATTCGGCAGGTAAAAAATGGCCAGAAGCTCGTCAAACATTGGGCTATGCCCTGAAATTATGTAAGGCCTCAAAAGAGCATTTTGATGGTGATATAACTTTACAAAAAATTTATTTTTCCCTGGCCTTGGTTAATGAAAATTTAGGAGACTACAAAGAAGCTCTTGATAACGTCGCTGAAGCTTTAGAACTGGAACCTAATAATCCTCGTTATTTAGACTTGGCGATTACACTGGCTATTGAAGTTAAGAATAAAAACTACGCCCTGAGTCTCTTTGATAGATTTCAAGAAATTAACCCCGAGAATGCAAAATTAGCTGAATTATCGGAAGAAATTTCTAGTTTGCCAGAAGAGACTTTGGAAGAAGATAAGACTATTTACTAATTTTTTTAAATCGTTTATTATTAGGGGCGAAGTGAGAACAAATAAATA
>CAZHYP010000046.1:0-5525 GCA_964536885.1 uncultured Gammaproteobacteria bacterium
TAAAATATTAATTTTCTTCTCTGAAAAATCACTCATGATTTGCTCTTTTTCTTTAGCCTTTAATTTTCCATGCAATAATCCAACTTTAAACTCCGGAAACACCTCAGTTTGTAATTTTTCAAATTCCGCTTTGGCAGATTTTACACCAAGCTTATCGGACTCATCAATTAAAGGGCAAACGACATACATTTGGCGACCGTTCTTTATTTCTGTTCTAATAAAATCATAAGTTAATTTTCTAGTCTTATCGGTAACAATCTTGGTCGTGATTGGTTTTCTTCCTTTTGGTAGTTCGGTAATTAAAGATAAGTCTAAATCGCCATAAATTGCTAAGGCCAGAGAACGAGGAATTGGAGTGGCGGTCATTGATAGGAAATGAGGTACAATTTTTTTGTCACTGCTAATAATCTTATGTCTTTGACTGACACCAAAACGATGTTGTTCATCAACAATTGCTAAGCTAAGACGTGGCATGTTTATTTTATCTTGAATTAAGGCATGCGTGCCTACTAAAATATCAGCCTCTTCTAAAACATTATCAGTTGTTGGTTCAAAATTAACTTCTTCAAAACTAGAAGTGCGCAGGGCTACCTTAATATCGTAAGTTGATAAATAGTGAGATAGAGTTTTAAAATGTTGGCGTGCCAAGATTTCCGTCGGCACCATTAAAGCGCCTTGTTTACCGGAAATGGCCACATTTAATAAGGCTATAATAGCAACTAATGTTTTACCGCTACCAACATCACCCTCTAAGAGTCGTGACATTGGTTGATTTTTTTGTAAGTCTTTTAAAATTTCCCAAGCCGCTTTTTTCTGATCGCTTGTTAGTGGAAATGGCAAACCGGAAACAAAGCCACGAGTAATTTCTTCGTTAAAATTAATAACCGGAGCGCTTAGGTTTTTAAGTTCACGTTTAATACTTTGAGATTTAAGTTGACGTAAAAATAATTCGGTAAAAGCTAAACGTCTTTGACTATCAATTATTTCTTTATTTGACGCTGGAAAATGAACTTGGTATAGAGCTGTTTTTAAATCAATCAGCCCCAGTCTTTGTCTTAAATCTTCCGGCAGCCAATCATCGATTTTATTTGCTAGTGGCAGAACTTGTTTTATCAGATAGCGAATTTGTTTTTGGGACAATTTATTGGTGCTGTGATAATTGGGAATTAAACCTTTGGTATTAATTAAATCCGGTGAGCTTATCTTTTCATAATCAGGTGATGTTATCTGCATCCCGCCATAGTTATCATGAACTCTGCCAGAGACTGAAATCTCATCTCCGACTTTTAAATTACGAGTGATAAAACTTTGGTTAAACCAAATTAATTTTAAGTAACCAGAATCATCACGAAGCAGAGCTTCAGTAATCTGCATTTTTCGGTGAGCACTTCTTTTGTTTTGAATGAGATCAATGGTGCCGATGATATTAACTGTTTCTCCATCTTTTAATTTAGCAATCGGCTTACTGCTAGAAAAATCATCATATCTAAAAGGGAGGTAAAATAATAATTCACCCGCTGTGCTAATTCCCAGACGCTTAAAATGAGCGGCAGTGGTGTCGCCGACTCGGTTTAGGCTTGAAAGTGGACTATCAAAAGTAATCATATTTTAATTATAACACAAAAAACACTGCCCGATTAGGCAGTGTTTTTAAGATTTTGATGTGTCCCCGCTAGGAATCGAACCTAGATTACAGGCTCCGCAAGCTTGTGTTCTATCCATTAAACTACGGAGACTTTAAAAGTCTCCCCTTATTAAATCACAGTTTTAGTAATTTAGTCAACTGTTCTGATGATGGTGGCACTACTCTTTCTAAATCCTCGTCTAAATAGCGTAATAAGTAGTTACGAACAGTAATTGGGTCTTGATCCATTAAGTGAATTGATAGACGAGGGCGGGTTAGACTGTTCTTAAATTCTAAATATAGATGTTTTATATCCATGTTTGGCTTGTAAATAACCGAAAAATGTTTTAATTCATCGTAATCATAGAATTTTTTTCCAATATTAACACCCTCAGGGCCAATCTTGAAATCAACCATATTAGGCTTTTGGCCGTCGTTAATAATAGTAATAATGGCCGAAATTATTAGAATAAGGGCAAAAATAAAGTTTGAGTTAGTGCCTAAAAAAACAATCTTCCAGCTATTTATTTCGAAGAAACAGAAAAATAGAAAAACAATTAAAACTATAGTAGCAATAATATACCATTTTTTGCCACGTTCATGTTTATCATATTCTGGAACTTGCCAAGAGAGATATTGAACTTTGTTATTTTCTTCCATATTTTTATAGCGACTTGTAAATTGACAAGCCGGCATTATTTTTATATAGTGGTATAGTTATTATAACATAAAATATAAAAGTTGGAGAGATGGCCGAGCGGCTGAAGGCGGCAGATTGCTAATCTGTTGTAGGAGTTTTACTCCTACCCAGGGTTCGAATCCCTGTCTCTCCGCATTTTTAAATAGCCCTATTTTAGGGCTTTTTTAATTTTTAGCCAACAATGCTATGAACTAAACATCTTTTGACTTATAATTAAGAGAGCCACACCTTGGGTGATCAACTGCGCAAATAATTTAAAGAATAAATATATGATTTTAGAAAAATATTTAACTGGTAATAAATCTTTGATAGCAGTAACGCAATTTGTTCTATTGCTTTCTCTTAGTATTGCCGCCCCACTAGCGCACAACCAAATAATTACCGGCTCAATTGTCAACGCTATTTTATTTATTGCCGTTGCCACCTTGGGCATCACAGGTGCTGGGCTGATTTGTTTAATCCCAAGTATTTTTGCTCTATTAGCGGGAACTTTGCCAACGCCGCTGATTCCGTTTATTCCGTTTATTATGCTGGCTAACATTATTTTGGTTTTAAGCTTTAATTATTTGAAGAGATATCGTCTTTGGTTGGGAATAGTAAGCGCTGCTTTATTAAAATTTTCTTTCTTATTTTTAATTTCTTTCGGAGCATCTCAAATAGTTGCCACCGTCTTAGGCGGCACTCAGCTTCTAACCGCCTTACTTGGTGGTTTGATTGCCTACTTTGTTTTAAAATTTTATGAAAAATAGAAAAAAAGTCGGGCTGGCTCTTGGTTCTGGTGGTGTTAGAGGTCTGGCTCATATTGGTGTTATTAAAGTATTGCTGAAACATAAAATTCCCATTGATTATATTTCCGGTGCTTCAATCGGTGCTTGGGTTGGAGCCCATTTTGCCCTTTATCAAGACATTGAAAAAACAGCCGACTTTACTGCTGGCAAGAAAAAAGAAAAAATAATTAGTTTTTTAGAACCGGCTCTAGCTGGTGGTTTGGTTAAGGGTGAAAAATTAGAGACGCTACTAAATGATTGGCTAGGCGGGGCTAATTTTGAAGATTTAAAAATCCCTCTAAAGATTGCCGCTACGGATTTAATCAATAACGATAAAATAGTTTTTAGCGAAGGGAAGTTAGCGCCAGCAATTCGAGCTAGTATGGCGGTTCCTGGTTTTTTTAAACCAGTTATCTTCGAACATCGCGCTTTAGTTGATGGTGGTCTTAGCAACCCTGTTCCCGTTGATTTAGTAAAAGACTTAGGGGCTGAGGTGATAATTGCCGTTAATCTAGATTTCTTTTCTGGATTTGATAATATTGCCCCATCCGATATTGGTTATACTGATTTAGCTGGAGGCACAATTAATATTATGCGTCATCATTTGGCTCAATATTCTAGTCGCGATGCCGATTTTGTGATTCAGCCAGATCTAATGAGATGTTCTAGTTGGAGTGATTATTTTATGAATAATAATAAAGGCGAGGGAATTAGGTTGGCCGAAGAAGCCACGGAAAAAATTATCCCCGATTTAAAAAAGCTTATTTTTGAAGCCTAAAAAGCTAAAAGAATGTTTTGTTGACATTCTTTTATTTTGAGAGTATAATTAGATATATATCTAATTATCAAACTATGTCATTAAGTCAAACCTTTGGAGCACTTGCTGATCCTAACCGTCAAAAGATTTTAGAGTGTCTTAAAAAATCAGAATTACCGGTTAGTGAAATCGCCAAACATCTAAATATTACCCTCGCCACTTTATCTCATCATCTGGATATTTTGCGTCGCTCGAATTTGGTGAGTTCTCGTCGTGAAGGGCGTCAAATATTTTATCAATTAAACTTAAGTGTGACCGAAGAGGTCATGGAATCATTAGCTAAACTTTTTAAAAAATCAAAATAAATCTATGAAGAATCCAATTAATTATTCAATTAAAACCGAAATTATTCCTTTTATAATTTTGTTTTTAACCGTTGCTTTAAGTTTTTGGGCTTATCCACTGCTACCTGATTTAGTAGTTTCCCATTGGAATTTTTATGGTCAAGCTGATGGCTGGAGCAGTCGGGAGTTTCATGCCTTATTTTTTCCAGGTTTACTGCTTGCGATGTATTTGATGTTTAATTTGATGCCTAAATTTGATCCACGATCAGAGCGTTATCAAGAGTTTGCTGGAGTATACTTAATTATGCGTAATTTTATTATGCTAATTCTGTTTGTTATATTTATAGCAGCGACTCTTTCTAATTTAGGTTACGCTATCAATATTGGAGGAACAGTTGCTGGAGCAATCGGATTACTTATGATTGTACTTGGTAATTACTTTGGTAAGTTAAAAAGAAATTATTTTGTAGGCATTAAAACCCCTTGGACTCTAGCCTCAGAAAATGTTTGGAATAAAACTCATCGCCTAGGCGCTCGTTTATTTATCATTTGGGGAATTGGTCTTATGCTAACTCCGTGGTTAGCGCCAACAATTGCCATGATAATTTTGTTCGGCGGTTTAATATTTATGTTGGCCTGGCTCTCGATTTACTCTTACGTTTTATATAAAAAAGAAGCTCGTAATTAACGAGCTTCTTTTTTTATTTTAGATAACGTTATTGGCTTTCATAAAAGGAATATAGCTTCTGTCCACATTGTTTATGTGCCATTGCCACCAGTCGTGTAGAAAATTGGAAATTTCAAAAAATATTTTATTATCTTTAGTCTCATCATATCTAGCTTGCCATTCGGCAATCTTGATTCGATACTGATCGTGTATTTTTATATGTTCTTCTTTTTTGTCGTAATCAAATAGATTAAAGTACTTTTCTTCAGTGGCAAAATGATACAGTGCATACTCAACCATTTCTTTAATAATTTTATCAATCTCGGCTTGTTCTTCATTTTTTATTCCCTCAAACATGTCGTAGAGTTTATTAATAATAGATAGCATTTTTTTGTGCTGCTCGTCTATCTCGGAAATTCCTAATTCAAAACCGCTTTCCCATGGTATTAAAGCCATATTTTTTAAAATTATTTTTTATATTATAATTATATCATTTTTGACGTATTTTAGTAAAATTAGTCACCAGCCGCCTAAACTGTTGCGTTGATTTTTATCTTATGTTAATCTTTTAGCTGACAGGAGAGGTGCCAGAGCGGTTTAATGGAACAGTCTTGAAAACTGTCGTCGATGAAAGTCGACCCAGGGTTCGAATCCCTGCCTCTCCGC
>CAZHYP010000047.1:0-4920 GCA_964536885.1 uncultured Gammaproteobacteria bacterium
TTAGTGAGCTATTACGCTATCTTTAAAGGATGGCTGCTTCTAAGCCAACCTCCTAGTTGTCGGAGTCATAACACCACCTTTTACACTTAGCATATATTTTGGGACCTTAGATTGCGATCTGGGCTGTTTCCCTTTTGACCAGTGAAGCTTAGCCCCCACGGTCTAACTGCCAGACTGCACCTACCGGTATTCGGAGTTTGGTTAGGGAGGGTACCTTGCGGCCCCAGCCCCATTCAGTGCTCTACCCCCGGTAGTCAGCATCTAACGCTAGCCCTAAAGCTATTTCGAGGAGAACCAGCTATTGCCGAGTTCGATTGGAATTTCACCGCTAACCACAACTCATCCCCGCAAGTTGCACGGTGCGTGGGTTCGGTCCTCCTCTCGTCTTTCGACGAGATTCAACCTGGTCATGGTTAGATCACCCGGCTTCGGGTCTTGTCCATGCGACGTGTACTTCACTTTAACGCACTAGTAAACTAATGCGTAAAAGTGAAGCACAATGCGGGCTATTAACCCTCGCTTTCACTGTACATGCTTGCCAAACGGCAATTATGTAAGCCACATAGAACAAACTCGTTGGCTCATTCTTCAATAGGCACGCCGTCACCCGAGTAAACTCAGGCTCCGACTCCTTGTAAGTATATGGTTTCAGGTACTATTTCACCTTCCTCTCGGAATGCTTTTCACCTTTCCCTCACGGTACTTGTTCACTATCGATCATAAAAGATATTTAGCCTTGGGTCATAGTCGACCCTGCTTCAGACGGAATTTCACGAGTTCCGCCCTACTTAAGAAAATGACCACGGAGAGAAAATTCTTTTTATTTACGGGGCTATCACCCGCTCTGGCCAAGCTTTCCAGCTTGTTCAACTAAGAATTAACTTTTATGACTCCGTCTTGTTCACCCCAAGGAACAAACGTCATCTCTTGCAACGTCTATGAAACATATGGACTTGGATCCTTCAAAATCCTTACTAGTAAACTAGCTTAAATTCGCAGTTTGATAGATTTAGGCTCCTCCCCTTTCGCTCGCCACTACTCGGGGAATGATTATTATTTTCTTTTCCTCCGGTTACTAAGATGTTTCAGTTCACCGGGTCTTCTAGCTTCAACTTAAAGTCAAAGCTCTCCGCATGTTCAATGCGGCGGGTTTCCCCATTCGGAGATCTGCGGGTCAAAGGTTGCTTGCCACCTCACCGCAGCTTATCGCAGGCTGCTACGTCCTTCATCGTTCTTTTATGTCAAGGCATCCACCGTATACTCTTAATGAGATTCTCCCACACTTTTGTTTCCAAAAGTATGCTCACTTTGCAAAATAAAGTGAGACTTAATACAAAACAATTGCAAAGTTCTGTATCAAGTTATATTTGATGTTTGATTGATTATCTAAAGATATTTATTTTTTAAAGTGCGGCTTAATATTTTTTTCAATTCCCGGAGACAAAAAAACCGCCGGGCGGCGGTCACAAAAAACGAGTTATCGTTTTTATTAACCGCTTGGTGAATTTAATATTAAGTGTTTACGCATATATTTTTTAGTTTCGTAAAACTGTTATTTATTATAGATGAATTTAAAATAATGTCAAGAGTCTAAACCCCTTAAAAAATAAGGGGAAAAATACAAAAAAGCACCGCTTGGTGCTTATTTGAAAAATTATTTAAAAATTTTTTAGTTTTTCTTTAAAACTGCTCTGGGTCCTCTAAATAAATATTCATAGTTTCCTTATCGATTTCTCCAGACTTATATAATTCTTTTAAGTGACTATCGAGGGTAATCATGCCGTTTTTAGAATGCATCTCCATAACACTTTTGAGCTGACTGATTTTATTCTCTCGAATTAAATTAGAAACGGCAGAATTTCTAATTAATAGCTCTCTAGCCGCAATTCTACCACCACCAATCTTTGGTAATAGTCTCTGTGAAATAACCGCCGTAAGTAACATTGATAATTGTGATCTGACCTGAGCTTGTTGGTGTGGTGGAAAAATATCAATAATACGATCAACGGTTTGAATAGCATTGTAAGTATGCAAAGTAGCTAAAACTAAGTGACCAGTTTCTGCTAAGGTAATAGCAGCGGAAATAGTTTCCAGGTCACGCATCTCGCCCACCATAATAACATTAGGATCTTGGCGAAGTACGTGTTTTAAACCAGAAGCAAAAGATGAGACATCAGATCCTAGTTGACGTTGAGCAACTAAACTTTTATCGGAATTAAAAACATACTCAATAGGGTCTTCCAAAGTAACGATATGGCAACTACGAGTAGAATTAATATGGTTTATCATTGCCGCCAAAGTTGTTGACTTACCACAACCAGTAGGACCGGTGACTAAAATTAGTCCCTGAGGAGAATTGAGTAAGTCTTTAACTATTCCTGGCATACCAATTTCTTCTAGGGTCGGTTTCTTTTCTTCAATAACACGAGCGACAACGCATAAATTATTTTTTTCGTAAGAAATATTAACCCTAAAACGAACACCAGAAATGTCATAGCTACAATCGATATCCTTATCTTTATTCAATCGAATTCTTTGTTCTTTATTAAGTAGCAATTCAACGGCAATTGTTAAGTCATTAGCACTTAAAGGGGAATAAAATTCTTTACCAGACCACACAGAATTAACCGTCACCAAATTACCATCAATACGAATAATTGGCGGCTGACCAACTAATAAATGCAAATCGGATGCTTTTTTTTCGGCCGCAATTTTAAAAAGATTTTTAATATCCATAAAATTATAATTACCAACCCATTTTAATTAAGCCCTTGGCGGCGGCGTCAACTTGAGCTTCTTGTTTAGAAGAGCCTTTGCCGTCAACAACTAATTCTTCATTTAAATACAAACCAACCGTAAAAATTTTTGCATGATCTGGTCCTTCTTCATTTAAAATTTCGTAATGAGGAGTAACGCCCCTTTTTTCCTGAGCTTGTTCTTGAAAACGAGATTTAGGATCAAGATAAGCTTCGGTGCTTAAAATTTCGTCTAACTTAGAAACGATATTTTTTAAAATAAACTTCTTAGCTACTTCAAGTCCCTGGTCTAAATAAATTGCACCAATAACTGCTTCGACTGCGTTGGCTAAAATATACTGTCGTGATTTTTTATTTTTATCTTTTGCTTCACCTTTGGATAAATATAGGTAATTCTCTAAATCAAGTTCCTCGGCAATCACGTGAAGCATCTTGGCATTAACTAGAGAGGCGCGCCAGTTAGTTAAATCTCCTTCGTCGGTATCTTGAAAATTAACATATAGATATTCTGTAACTACGATTTCAAGCACCGCATCGCCTAAAAACTCCAAGCGTTCATTGTGTCCCACCGGAGAATCAGGGTGCTCATTTAAATAAGAACGATGAACCAGGGCTTGTTTTAGTAGATCGGTATTTTTAAAGTTAGTTTCTAATTTTTTTTCTAGCTTTTCAAAAACGCTCATATATAAGTAATTATTTTTTCAAACAAAAACCCCGAGAAAATCCCCGAGGCTTAGATAGTTTTAATTAAACTGAGGGGCTGTTGGTTCCTCCGAAGTTTCTTCACTAATCATCGCTTTTTTCTTTTCTTCAAACTCTTCTTTATTATCTCGTTTTTTGTCTTCGGGCAGGTTATTGTAAATAGCTCCTAGAACACCATTGATAAATTTCCCCGAGGAATCGCCGCCAAAACTTTTTGCTACTTCAATCGCTTCATTAATAGCAACTCGAGAAGGAATATTTTCACAATATAATAATTCGTAAATACCTAAACGAAGCACGTTACGGTCAACGCAAGTAATCTGATCAAGCGGCCATTCAGTGGCATGAAGACGGATTAAATCATCCAATTCATTAACCTTATCAATTACGCCCATTACTAGTTCTTTGACAAAACCACCGTCATCAAAATTAGGAGCAAAATTAGCAAAGTTATCACTAATTAAACTTTCCACCATTTCTGTTTTTTGACCATTAAAATCCCACACAAACAGGGTCTGCATAGCAATGGTTCGAGCCAAATGACGATTGGACATAAATTTTAGTAAGAGCTAAATGTTTAATGAAGTATCTAAATATTTAAAGCTTGAAGATTAAAAATTTAATCATCAAGAATTCAAATCTTTAAAAGCTTATTTAGTAGCTGCCTTAGATTTTACTTTAATAACTTCTTTACCTTTGTAAGCACCACAAAAAGTACATGCAGTGTGAGGTAATTTTTCTTTACCACATTTTGCGCATTTATTTAAAGCCACTTTCTTTAAGGCTTGGTGAGCTCTGTTCTTGCCAACAGCGGCATGAGTCTTTCTTTTCTTTGGATTTGCCATATGTATTAGGTAATCTTTTTAATTTATTACAATTTTAGTATAACTTAAAATTAATTTTAGTCAACTTTAAACTTCATCTGTCATTAAAGCCGCAAACTCATCTTTCTCGAGAGTTTCTTTCTCCATCAAAGCAGAAACAACCTTTTCGATGTACTTGCTTTTACCCTTAATCACTTCTAAGGCTAATTTACTAGCTTTTTCTAAAAAAGCGGCCATCTCTTCATCAATTTTTTCCGCTACCTTTTCACTATAATCTCGCTGCTCGTGAATTTCGCGACCCAAAAATATCATTTCTTCTTTTTCACCAAAGGTGCGAGGTCCTAGATTCTCACTCATACCAAAATCAGTAACGAGACTGCGAGCAATGGCTGTCGCCCGACGTAAATCGGAGGTGGCACCAGTGGTTACTTCCCCAAAAATCTCTTTTTCAACCAAGTGACCTGATAATAAAACCGCTAGTTCATTAATAAATTCTGATTTAGCGTGATAATGACGGTCTTCCACTGGAACCTTTAAAGTATACCCTCCGGCTTGACCACGAGCGATAATAGAAATCTTCTGTACCGGATCAACTCCTGGTAAAAAGTGGGCAACAACTGCATGACCAGCTTCATGAT
>CAZHYP010000048.1:0-4810 GCA_964536885.1 uncultured Gammaproteobacteria bacterium
TTTAAAGAATTTATTTTATCAACCTGACGGCTAAAAAATTTAAGACTATGTTCCCCGCCTAGATGAACATCAGAAATTTGAACCACGGTTTTGCCGCGCCAGTAATCATTTAAACCAGCCATGGAAACCGAAATGTTTTTTACCTTAGGAAAAGCGGCGCTAAAAAGACCCATGATAAATAAAACCACCGCCACTAGAACACCAATTCGAGAAAGCAGTAATAAGTCTATTTTGAAATTAAAAAGCTCAATTATTTTAAAAATAATCCCGGAAATAGTAAGGTAAAAAAGAAGGCCAAGGGCTAAAGATAAAACTAGATAAGCAAGATAAACCAAGTAACTATCAGATGTTCTAAATAGCGACAGCGAGAAAACAAAGCCAACGCTAATAGCTATTAGAATAAATAAAATAAACCAACGAATGGTAGCGCTAGCGGAGAAAAAGACAGCAAGCAAGTTATAAACAGTATAAACCGAAATGCCAAGCAAGATGGGGGCGGTTATAAAAAAAGAAATACCCATAAAATATTAATTAATATAATAATATTATAGCAAAAATATGAAAGTTATTATAATAGACGACGATAGAGAAATTTTGAATTTTGTTAAAATATCACTAACAAATGAAGGTTTTTCAATCGACTGTTCTACAAATGGAAAAAATGGACTAGAATTAATAAAAAACAATAATTACGATATTATTATTTTAGACTTAATTATTCCTGATACGAACGGTGAGGAAATTTGCAAAGAAATAAGAGCTGATGGCAATACTACACCGATTATGATTTTAAGCGCCAATCAAAAAATTGAAAGCAAAATCCAGATACTTAATTTAGGAGCTGATGATTATATCACAAAACCATTCTCGATAGAGGAGTTAAAATCAAGAATCCGAGCCCTGCTTAGAAGACCGGGCAATATTGTTAGCCCTATTATAAAGATTGGAGATATAGAAATAAACCAACACAAACAAACAGCGTCTAAATCAGGAAAAGAAATATATCTGACCAGGAAGGAGTTTTTAATTTTAGAATATTTGATGAGCCGTCCCAATGCAATAGTTTCAAAAAACGAAATTATGGAACATGTTTGGGATAGCAATGCCAATTTTTTTTCAAAAACTATAGAAATGCATATTGTGAACCTAAGAAAGAAAATTGGACAAAACAAAAAGGGACAGATAATAAAAACAGTATCTGGACGCGGTTATAAATTTAATAAATAAAAAAGGTCGAAATTAAAAATAAATTAATTTAAAAAGTATGAAAGATTTAATAAAAGAAGTCTTAAGTAACCGTGCTAGTCGAACCAGTAATTTCTTAGCAGCCTTTATCGCTATCACTTTTACCGCTGGACACCCTTGGGGCTAAAAACAACCCCCTTCTTAAAGGGGGTCTTTTTACAAAATATAGAATATTTTATGCAATTAAAGATAGAAAAAGAAAACAGAAATAGACAAAAATATATTTTAAATATACTACTTAACGCTACTATTGTCTTGCTTGTGTCAGGAATTATTATAATGACTTACAGTCTAATTTTTATAAAGTCTACCAACTATCAGAGTCAATCTATTTCTCTGATATCACTTATAGCAATTTTGGTCTTGCTTATAGTTCTTAAAATAATTGCCACAAAAAATCATTACCGGTTTTCGGCTTATACCTTAATTGGCGCTTTATTTTCACTAGCAACCTACATTAGTTTTTGTTGGGGAGCAGACTCTCAAGCCGGAATTTTATTTTATGCTTTAGTGATAATAATGTCAGGGATTTTAATCGGTGCTAGATTTTCTATTTCTAGCGCCATACTAACATCCCTTTCCCTATTTATTATCAATTACCTACATCAACAAAAAATAATTATCGCCGAACGCTCCTGGATATACGAGAGCTGGAGCACATCTGACGTAACAATAACTTCTATAATTTTATTTATTATTGCCGTCGTTCTTTGGCTGTTTAATCGTGAGCTTAGTCGTTCCGAGGCTGAGCTAGAAAATGAAAGAAATTTATTAGAAATAAGGGTTGAGGAAAAAACCGCCGAACTAAAAATTACACAGGCTAAAGAGATTGCTCAAGTTTACCGCTTTGCTGAATTTGGCAAATTATCAAGTGGGCTGTTCCATGATTTAGTTAACCCCTTAACGGCGTTAATGCTTAATATTAATAAAGTAAAAATAGACAGTGAGAGCGATCCTAGTTTTAATCTTATTAAAATGGATATTAATCAGGCAATTAAAGCCTCTGAAAAGATGAAAGACTATATTATTTCTGTGCGAAAACAAATTAACTTTCAAAATCAAAAAGAACTTTTCTCTTTAAATAAAGAAGTTGAAGAAGCTATCACCATTTTGGATTATAAAGCTAGAATAAACCAAACCTCTATTATCTTCATAGCTGATGAAAATATTAAAATTCAAGGAGACCCCGTAAAATTTAATCAAATTATAACCAATTTAATATCTAACGCTATTGATTCTTACAGCAATCAGTCGGATAAAGAAATAATTGTTAAATTAAATAAAATAAACCAAGAAATAAAATTAGAAGTAACTGATAATGGCAGCGGTATCTCTGAAAATATTATTGATAAAATATTTGAACCATTTTTTAGCACTAAAAATGGAGAAAGTCTTGGTTTGGGATTATCTTTTATTAAAAAAATTATCGAAGAAAATTTTTCGGGAAAGATTTTCGTAATTAGTCAGATTAATTACGGAACAACTTTTACCGTAACAATTCCTCTCCTTTAAATATGATAAACTGTTTAATTGCCAAACAAAGAAAAAATAATTGGTTACTAAAGAAAAATTTAGCCTACAATTTTATAGCAATTACTATTTTATTTGAGCGCTGTCCTGAAAAATTTACCGGCACCGACCTAGCCAAAATACTAAAAATTTTAACCGACCACGAAGTCAGTCCAGGTGGCCCTTATTTTAATGAGAACAAGGAAATTGATTTAACCACCAACATTGCCATTGCTTATTTTTTATCATTAAACGACGTTTCTCTACCTAATTTAGATAACTTAATTAAAAACGCTGCCCAGCTTAGCGATTTAGATAAATATTTATTATCAAAATTTAACCAAACATCCACTGTCACAAATAAAGATAACAGAGATGATGATTTAATGATTGATAAAATATTAGTAGCGGCTCAAGAGAGATTTAAAAATTTAGACACCGATCTAAAGAAGACTGCCTTAGAAGAGATTAGTCGCACCCTTAAGAAAAATAAAGATAAACAAATGTCGCTAATGGCTTATTATTTTAAATTAGCCTTGGGAAAAAATGGTCAAATGATAAGCGATGATTTTGTGGTTCAAGCCGGGCTGGCTAATATTTTTTATTGGACCGCTTTTATTATTTACGATGATTTTTGGGATGAAGATGAAAAAGCCCTGCCACATATTCTACCAACCGCTAATTTATATGCCCGGCATTATACTGATTTTTATAGTCAGGACTCAGAATTTAGAAAATTCTTTCACGATTTAATGGATAAGTTAGACGCCGCTAATACTTGGGAAACTATTTATTGTCGCACCAAAGTAATCGGCTCAAAATTTATTATTCCCGACAATCTACCAGAGTATGGCAATTACGATTTAAAGTTTTACCCTGCCTCCGGACAAATTTTAGGACCAACGGCTATGCTTCTTAAGGCCGGCTTTAATATAGAGTCGCAAGAAGTTTCAGATTTAACAGATTATTTTAGAAACTACCTAATTGCCATGCAGATTAACGATGATGCTCATGATTATATTGAGGATATGGAACGCGGACATCTTAGCACAGTAGTGGTCATGCTTTTAAAAGATTGGAAAATAAAATATCCAGAACAAAAAGAAATTGATTTGGTCTCAGATTTAAAAAAATTACAAGAATTATTCTGGTTTAAAACTATTAAGACTGCCTGTGAACTAGCTGTTAGCTACACTGATAAATCTCGAATCGCTTTAAATAAACTTCATTTTCTAGAAAACCCTGCTCCACTAGAGCATTTTATCAATATTGCTGAAAAGGTCGCTCAAAAAGCCTTAGATGAGCAACAAAAAAGTATCGACTTCCTCAAAGAATTTTAAAAAAACTCGGATCTTAATCCGAGTTCTTTTTTATCTTGCCAAGTAATTTGATAAACTGCTTTATTTCGCTGTCGCTCAAGCCCTGAAAAAATCTGCCAGCGTTTGTTAGGTAGGCGCTTTTAAATTCGTTAAATTGTTTTTTGGTTGTTTCAGTTAATTTTACATTAACCACCCGAAGGTCGTCAGGACTTTTTTCTCTTTGAACTAATTTTTTCTTAACTAGGGCATCAACAAGCTGAGTCACTGCCCCAGAGGTTACTTTTAAAGACTTAGCTAGCTCCTTTACCGAAGCTAAACCTTTTTTTTCAAAAACAAAAAACAAAATCATGAGCTGTTGGCGGCCCAGCATATATTTTCCAAATGGAAAATTATTACCAGAGTGCATGGCGTGAGTGACTTTAGTAAGTTTTTCTATTAAGTCGATTAATAATTCTTGTCGGTTGTCATTCATATTATTCATGTCTTAAAGCTTCAATTGGGTCCATCTTAGCGGCGCCGCGCGCCGGCAAGACGCCGAAAGAAATACCGATGAGGGCTGAAACGCCAAAACCAATTACCACCGCATACCAAGGTAACTGAAAGGTCCAGTTTAAACCGCTACTAACAGCCACCACGGTTACAATCCAGCTTAAAAAGGCGCCAAAGGTAATACCGATTGCCCCACCAAGCAAAGTAACCAAAACCGATTCAATTAAAAATTCTTGAAGGATATTAGC
>CAZHYP010000049.1:0-4805 GCA_964536885.1 uncultured Gammaproteobacteria bacterium
TATCCTAACAAATGGATTCCACTTAAACCGGGAACGCTTATTTATTGTAATCAGGATCAGAATTTTGAAAAAATAGTTTCTCGAGGCGTGAATCGTTTTATAAATTTTTCAATTGAAGTTTTTGATGCTAAGGATGGTTGGCTTATTACAGCCATTGATGAAGATAATAATAAAGCAGAACTTAAAATTAAAGCTGATAAGGTTAGCGCTGAAAAACCCGATCAAGCAAAAAGTAATTGGGAAACTCAGCTTAGTAAAACTGGCGAAACTTTTTTCAAATTATCAGATATAAAATTTAATTGGGAGAAACCAAGTTTTGTGCCGGTTAGTGTTTTAAATCAGTGGCGTCGTGAACTAATAGACCTGTTAATTGCTAAACGTTTAGAAAATTATCCTAAAGAAACTATTCCATTTAAAACCACCTCTCATGCTTATCCGGTTAAAGAATTAGATTATTCATATAATATTGCCAACGACCTAGCTCGCGCTTTCTATGTCAGACACAAAAGTGAAGTAAAAGAAAAAGCTTTAGAACTTCAAGATGATAAACGTGGTAAGAAATTAATGACGACTAAACATTGTCTACGTTACTTTTTACAGGCTTGTCCGCGTCGCGCCAAGAAGGACGCCACAAAAATTAAAGAACCTTTATTCCTTGTTTATAATGGCAAAAAATATCCTCTTAAATTTAACTGTGAAGATTGTGTGATGGAGATTTACAACGGTCAGTAGTATATTGTTTGACTGTTGTAAAAAATCTAATTATCAGCTATTATGACACCAGCTTAAAATTAATTGCCGATTGTGGTAAAATTAAGCAGTGGAAATAACTAATTAAATTTATGAAATTAATCTTCAGATTATTACTAAATGCCTTATTTTTACTAATGGCATCTTATGTAATAAATGGGGTGGAAGTTAATAGTTTTTATGCAGCGGTAATTACGGCTATTGTTTTGGGTTTAATTAATGCTTTAATTAGACCGATTTTTATATTGCTAACACTACCGATAAACATCTTAACTCTAGGTTTATTTACTTTAGTGATTAACGGTCTATTAGTGCTGTTTGTCGCTAGTTTTGTTAAAGGATTTTTTGTTGCTGGCTTTTGGTCAGCAGTTTTATTATCAATTTTTTTATGGCTCGGCTCGTTCTTAACCAATTTTTTGCTTAAAGACGATAGTCAGTCAGCTCTTTAATATTTATCTGTAAATACGTTTATGACTTATCAAGAGGCTTACGAGTACTTTGACTCACTCCATAATTTGCCACGTGAATATAAAGGTAAGGGTAATTGGCAAAATAGCCCCACAATTTTAAGAAGCGTTCGCTTAATGCTTAAAATTGCTGGTAACCCAGAGCTTAAAATTCCACACTATATCCATGTTACTGGAACTAGTGGCAAAGGGTCTGTGTCAATGATGCTTAGTCAGATTTTACGTGTTCAAGGATTTAAAGTTGGTTTAATTACCTCACCTCATCCAACCAAAATAACTGAGCGTTGGCAGATAAATAATCAGTCCATGTCGGAAAAGGACTTTGCCCAAATGGTTACCGATCTAAAACCAGTTTGGGATGAGTATGTTCATAGTGCTCATTTTACCTTTCCTTCAATGGTTAGTTTAAATACTATTATCGCTCTTTATTATTTTGCCAAAAATAAAGTTGACTTTGCTATTTTAGAAGTAGCTTGTGGTGGTTTAAATGATGGCACTAATGTTATTCCTCATAAAGACGTTGCCATTATTACCAATATTGGTTTGGATCATGTTAGCATTTTGGGTAATACCAAAGAACAAATTGCAATTAATAAGTCCGGAATCATCACTAAAGGTTGCAACGTTGTTACTGCGGAACGGGATCCTAAAATTATTAAAGTTTTAGAAGTGGCCGCCAAGAAAAGAAAAGCCCTGTCTTTTAATGGTGTCGAAACGGACCGTTACGGTGACCATAAAGATAAAAGCATCAAGCAAGACTGGAACGGCACCGAATTCAAATTGGATGGTGTAAGTTACCATTTAAATAATCTTGGTTACCATCAAATTGCCAATGCTAAGGTAGCTATTACTGCCGCTAAAAAACTTGGCATTAGTGATAAAGTTATTAAGTTGGGTCTAGAAGCCACAGAATTTCCAATTCGTTTTGAAGTGGTGAATCAAAAACCTTATATAATTTTAGACGGAGCCCATAACGCTGATAAGGTAAAAGCTACTGTCTTGGGGGTTAGAGATCTAAAGAAAAAATATAATAATCTACATTTGTTAGTTGGTTTTTCTGATAATAAAGATCATGGTACTTTCTTGAAAGAATTACTAACCCTTAAACCAAAATCAATTGCTTGTACCCGTTTTACCAAAAATATTTTCCGTAAAACCGCTGACCCTAAAAAATTAATGAATTCTGCTCTTAAAATAAATCCTAAATTAAAAGTAGCTGCCTTCTTAGACCCTGAAGCAGCGCTTAAGTGGAGCCGAAAGCAGGTGGGTAGTAATGATTTAGTTCTAGTGACCGGCTCGATGTTTTTATCAGGAGAACTTCGTCCCCATTTTAAGAAAATCAAGTAGTTTAAAAAGACCGGGTTTCCCGGTCTTTGTTTTTAAGGTATAATATTTATAGAATTAAGCTGTAAATTTATGGCTATACAAGTAAAAATTAGTCGGGCTGATGAGTTGAAAATCTTAAAGGAGGCACGCAAGCCGCTGATTGCTAACCAGATTCACAAAAATAAAAAAGCTTACACCAGGCAGGTTAAGCATAAAAAATTAGACTACTGATATGATAAAAGGGAAATTCGCTTACATAATACTTGGCATTGTGGTGGTAACCGCCATGATTCTTCGTGTAATTCATTTTTTTGATAAGGATGATTCTTCAAAGAAGATTGTTGATGAACCGAAAAGTGTTATTACAAATAATGTCACTAATAATTTAGACGATGAACAAACATTTATTTTAGAAGGAGAAACTGCCACGTCTACAACCAAAACAAATATAGATAGTAAGCTGGCGATAATCACTGAACCACAATCAAATTCCGTTATTAGCAGTCCTCTGGTTGTAAAAGGGGAGGCCCCTGGGCCTTGGTTTTTTGAAGCCAGTTTTCCAGTTAAACTTTTAGATATGAATGGCAACTTAATTGCATCCACCCCAGCCTCAGCTCAAAGTGACTCGCTGACCGAAAATTTTGTACCATACAAAGCGTTGCTCGAATTTAATACGATAGCTACTTCTGGTTATTTAGTGCTTACTAATGACAATCCTTCTGGTTTGCCAGAATATGAGCTTTCTGTTAAGATTCCGGTGTTATTTCTAAATAAATAATTATGAATAAAGTGATTCTATACAATTCGCTCAGTCGTACCAAAGAAGAGTTTAAACCAATTTTTGAATATAAAGTTGGTCTTTATACTTGTGGTCCGACAGTTTATAATTTTGCTCACATTGGTAATCTCCGAACTTATTTATTTGAAGACTGGCTAAAACGTGTTTTAACTTATAATGGTTACGAAGTAAAACATGTTACAAATGTTACTGATGTGGGGCATTTAGTTGGCGATGGTGATGCTGGCGAAGACAAAATGGAAAAAGGAGCCGCTAGAGAAGGTAAGAGCGCTTGGGAGATTGCTGATTTTTATTTTGCCGCGTTTAAGGAAGATTTAGTCGCTTTAAATATTATTGAACCAAACATTTGGTGCAAAGCGACCGATAGTATTCCAGAACAAATTGCTTTAATTGAGCTACTTGAAAAGAAGAGGTTTACTTACCAAACTAGTGATGGTGTTTATTTTGATACTAGTAAATTTCCTAAATATAATCAGCTTAGCCATTTGAAGTTAGAGGACTTAGAAGAAGGTGCTAGGGTGGAAATAAATGAAGAGAAAAAAAATCCAACTGATTTTGCGCTTTGGAAATTTTCACCAAAGGGAGAAAAACGTCAAATGGAATGGGAATCTCCTTGGGGTGTTGGTTTTCCTGGCTGGCACATCGAATGTTCAGCGATGAGTTTAAAATTTTTAGATTCACAGCGAGATATTCATTGCGGTGGTATTGATCATATAAATGTTCATCATACTAATGAAATTGCCCAGAGTGAAGCAGCCACTGGAGAAAAGTTTTTTAATTATTGGTTACACGGTGCTTTTTTAAATGTGGCTGGAGGCAAGAAAATGGCTAAAAGCGCTGATAATTTTTTAACCTTAAATAACGCTTTAGTTAAAAAAGATTTATCACCCATTGCTTATCGCTATGCAGCCGCCTCAGTTCATTATCGCAAACCAATGGAGTATTCCGAAGACAGTTTTAAACAAGCTCAAAATGCTTTAAATAATTTACTTAAACAAGTTGTTAATTTAGGCGAAGAAGTTGGCGAGATTAGTAAATTATGGAAAGATAGTTTTTTATTAGCAGTTAATGATGATTTAAATATTCCTCAAGCACTAGCTATTACTCAAGATTTACTAAAGTCAGCTCTAGGATCCGCCTCTAAACTGGCCACTATTTTAGACTTTGATAAAGTGTTAGGTTTTAATTTGGCTCAGGCTAAAAATTTTCTTAGCTCTGAAGTTGCTATTAGTGAATTATCGGTTGAAGTTCAGGCGTTAATATTTGCCAGAGAGAAAGCAAGAAAGGATAAAGATTTTGATGAGTCCGATCGTCTTCGCGAGGAAATAAAGAGTCGGGGCTATTTAGTTGAAGATACAAAAAATGGAATGAAAATTAGTTTAGTTTAAATGCGTGATTATAACTTTTGGAATAAAATAAAAAAACCAATCTTGGCTTTAGCACCGATGGCTGGGTTTTCTGAT
>CAZHYP010000050.1:0-2620 GCA_964536885.1 uncultured Gammaproteobacteria bacterium
AAAGTCCCGTTATTGGGGCTTTTTTGTTTGTCTTAAGAATGATATAATAACTTTACTATGAGTGATAAATCTAAAATAATTGAAGACCTATCTGTAAAACTCGCGGAACTCGAGACGATTTTAGATTTGCCTGCTAAACGTTTAATAATCGACCATAATAAAGCTTTGCAAGGGAAGCCGGATTTTTGGACTGACCAAGAAAAAGCGGTTGAAGTGGGGCAAGAAACAGAGCGGCTAACAGCGCAAATCGCTCCTTTTGATAAGATGGCTAAAGACTTAAACGACACCGCTGATTTGCTTGTTATGGCTGAATCGGAAAATGAAGCCGATTTACTTTTGGAGATTGATCATAAAATTGAAGAACTTGAAAAAGAATTTAAAGATTTGGAATTTTATTCTTTGCTATCCGGTCCTTATGATAATGGTCCAGCAATTATTTCTATTCACGCGGGAACCGGCGGTGTTGATGCTCAAGATTTTGCACAAATGCTAGAGCGAATGTATCTTCGTTTTTGTGAAGCTAATAATTTTAAAGTAGAAATTTTAGAACATACAGTAGCTAATGAAGCGGGAATAAAAAGCATGATGATGCGCGTGTCTGGTTCCTTCGCTTATGGCTATCTACAGAGTGAAAACGGCGTTCATCGTTTAGTTCGTATCTCACCTTTTGATGGCGAGTCACTCCGTCAAACATCATTTGCACTCGTTGAAGTTTTACCAGAATTACCAGACAGCGCCGGGATTACGGTTCGTGATGAAGATTTGCGAGTTGATTTATTTCGTTCCAGCGGTCCTGGAGGTCAAAACGTAAATAAAACGGAGTCCGCGATTAGAATTACTCATATACCATCTGGAATTGTTGTAGCCTGCCAAACAGAACGCTCACAGCATCAAAATCGGGAGATTGCGATGCGAATTTTATATGCGAAGTTGTATCAATTAGCTCTCGAGGAGAGAAGTGGTGAGATGCAAAAAATAAAAGGGGCAACACAAATGGCAGCGTGGGGACGTCAAATTCGTTCTTATGTTTTGCAGCCTTATCAAATGGTGAAAGATCATCGTACAGAATATGAAACTTCTAATGTCAGTGCGGTCTTTGATGGTGATTTAAAAGGCTTTATGGAAGAATATTTGCGCTTCAAGAAAAACAAAGAAAAAGTTTAAGAAAATTTCATCACTGTTTTGCTAAAGTGAAGTAATGATTGCTTCACTTTTTTTATTTGCCAATTTAGGATTTATCACCGGTATTTTTCTGGCGTCTTTTTCTATATCTAAATACTTATTATTAATTTTATTTTTACGCTTTAAAAAATTTAAATTAGTTTTTGTTTTTATAATTTTTGTTTTGTTAGGTGCTTGGCGTTATGAAATTTATCAAAAGAAAAAACCGATAATTAATTTAAACAATAAAATACTTATCACGGGAATTATAAATGAAGAAATAGATCCTGGTGGTGCTTATCAAAAATTAGTTGTTAAAAACTTAAAGGATAATAATTTAATTTTAGTAACAACTAATAAATATCCCGAGTTAAAATATGGTGATGTATTAGAGTTAAGTGGCAAATTAGAAGCCCCAAAAAATTGGTCAGAGTTTAGATATGACAGGTATTTAGCGCGTTATGATATCTATTTACAAATGTCATGGCCAAAAATAAAAAAGACAGGTTACAAAGAAAATTTTTACTCTCAGTTACTTACTATAAAAAATAATGTTTATCAAATAATAAACTCGGCACTACCAGAACCTGAAGCCGGACTCGCTAATGCTTTACTTTTAGGTTATAAAAATACTTTGGATAAAATAGAAAAAAATTCTTTTTCTTGTTGCGGACTAAGTCATGTGGTGGCAATTTCTGGTTCGCATTTAACACTGCTGTCAGCACTCGCTTTTAATTTTTTATTAGCACTTGGTTTATCAAGTCGTGGTGCTTTTAAGCCAGTAGTAATTTTCTTGTGGCTTTATACCATTCTAACTGGACTGCAAACTTCAGCCTTGCGTTCGGCGATTATGATTAGTTTGGTTTTGTGGGGTAAGAAAAATGGACGAAGTGATGCTGGTGGTAGAATATTATTTATTACCGCCGTGGTGATGTTATTTTTTAATCCGTTATTACTTCGTGATGATTTAGGATTTCAATTATCTTTTTTAGCGATGATCGCTTTAATTTATTTTTGTCCGCTTGGTGAGAAAATATTTGGGCAGGGAAATGTTAAAAGTGTTTTAATTATGACGGTCTCCTCACAACTAATAACTTGGCCGATTACGGCTTACAACTTTGGCACTTTTTCAATTATTGCACCGCTGGCTAATTTACTAATCGTATGGCTTTTTGCCTGGCTGTTACCAGCTCTTATGGTAGCCGTTGCTTTGTCCTGGCTTATCCCGGCGTTAAATGTTGTGTGGTTTGCGCCATCGTATTTTATGTTGGCTTATGTGGTTAAATTAGGGAATCATTTAGCTACTTGGCCAAAAGCCTGTCTAAATTGGCAGATTTCTTGGCAATTCTTAGTATTTTATTATCTAATATTGGCCTTATTTTATTTTTTAAGTAATAGAATAATTGACACAAAGCACAAATAGTAGTATGATTATAGGCAGTAATGTAATTATTAACAA
>CAZHYP010000050.1:2720-4724 GCA_964536885.1 uncultured Gammaproteobacteria bacterium
CTACCAAGAAAACCAAATTGCCACCCTGGGCTGAATTTGACCCCAATGAATATTGGGGTGTTTCAGGGACGCCAATTTGTGATTGGTTTGAGTGTCACAAGCGATTAAAGATAGCGCTTATTAAACTAGCTCAGCTAGTTATAGTAGGAGCGCTGTATGTTTTTGATATCTTAGTGATAGTTACCAAAGCTTTTATTAGGGCTTTGAATAAGATCAAAAAAAGTGCTTAAGAACAAAGAGGGGAAGTAAACACAAGTTTACCACCCTCTTTTTTTGTACAAAAAAACGCCTTATAAAATAAAGCGTTTTTCAAAGTGTAAAAAAATTATTTTACTGCTTTAGCTTTTACTACTCTAGGCTTCTTAACAACAGGAGTTGGTTTAGGAGTAGTTTTAGCTACTTTTACTTTTGGAGTCTTAGCAGCAGTGCGTAAGCATGAAGTACAAACCTTAATCTTCATACCGTCAATATTTTTGGTTTGTAAATTAATGTCTTGTCTTTTTAAAGTTTTAATTTTGGAGTGAGAACGAGAAGCGCCCTTCATGGAGCCGCGTCCGCATAAATCGCAAGTTTTTCCCATATTTGTTGGTTATTTATCACGCCCGCTAACTAATCCAAAAAATAATTGGTCGAGCGTAAACAATGATACTATTTATTTCTAATATTTCAAAGCTAATTCTAACAGGGTTTTAAAAATTAATCAAGTTATGGTAAAATAAAGTTGTAATTTATTTAAATTCTTTTATGTTGCAACTATTTTCCGTTATTGTCTTAATTATGTCCGCCACAATTCATGAGTATATGCATGGCTTTGCGGCTAATCAATTAGGTGATCCGACTGCTAAGAATATGGGACGTCTAACCTTGAACCCAATTAAGCATTTGGATTTATTTGGTTCTGTTTTGTTGCCACTTTCACTGCTTTTTATTGGCTCACCCTTTTTATTTGGTTGGGCTAAACCAGTGCCATATAATCCTAATAATCTGCGTGATCGTAAGTATGGTGATGCTAAGGTGGCGATTGCTGGACCCCTGGCTAACCTAGTGGTAGCAATTTTGTTTGCTATTCTGTTTCGTTATCTGGACCCTTCAACAATGTTTTCTTATTTAATTAGCGAAATCATCATTATCAACTTAATTTTAATGGTCTTTAACTTAGTGCCAATTCCACCGCTTGATGGCTCTAAGGTTTTAGCAGTTTTTCTGCCAACTAAATGGCGTCACAAATTGTTTTATATGGATGACCGCCTAAGTATGTTGCTAGTTTTTGCTTTTGTCTTCTTCGGCTTTCAAGCCATTAGCCCGATTATCTACTGGTTATTCGGGTTACTGACCGGAATGAGAATTTAAAATTTGGCAATAAAAAAAACGACTCTTTCATTGCGATTGAGTCGTTTTTAGTATTGACATATTTTTATAAACATATTAAAGTCTTTGTAGAATTTTAGTAACATTAACAATATAAAACCTTGAGTCATGAAAAATCTAGTGTCCGTTTTTTACTCTGGGATGTTCGTATTTCTTTTGATTATGCTTGGGTCCATTCTTTTTTACGACCCGATTGTCGATGGTGTTACTGTGGTAAAGTTTTGGCCAGTGACATTGTTTGTCTTTGTGATTATTATGGCTTTTTGGGCAAATAGTATTTTTAAGGCCCAAAGTAATGACGCTAAAAACAAGATAGCGGAGCTTGAAGAAAAGAAAGAAGATGCTTTTTCGAGGCTCATGAAAGAAAGAGAGGCTTTATCTAAATTTGCCTCTACGGAGTTTTCTCCTGACGAAGCCTGTCACGAAGTTAGTATCCTGATTAATACTTTTGGGCAACAATGGTGGCGAAATTATGGAAAAAATATTTTGTCTAAATTATTTTTCGAAAGACAGAGTACCAAAGCGAGCGAAGGTCAGTATTTGAAAGAGTTTCTAAAGGAGTTGGCCCAGGAAGCCTATCCAAAAGAGCTAATTGGTTCTTATTTTTCTGTTGTACCAGCTGAAGATCTGCCTCAA
>CAZHYP010000051.1:0-4591 GCA_964536885.1 uncultured Gammaproteobacteria bacterium
ATTAAGAACAATAAATGCCATAATAGTTCCCCACCATCTTATCCGCCGAGAAGTCGTGTTTAATATTAATACCGAGATTATTTTCTTTTATCAGCCGTAGGAAGTCGTGGATATCGTTAACTTTAAAGCAATTGCTAACCCCAACAATTTCCTCGTTGCCCCCTACCCGGCTGGCAAGTGCGGGAACACCGACTAAAACCGCCGAGATTAGACTAAGTGAGAGTCCTTCAAAAATAGACGGCAAAACAAATAGGTCAAAAGCGTTTAAATATTGGTTAGCGTTTAAAATCTCACCGGTTAAAATCACGTCTTTTTCCAGTTGATAAATTTTAATTAGGTTTTCATATTTTGCTCTTTCCGGTCCTTCGCCAATAAGAACTAATTTAGCATTGGGTTTAAGAGCTTTAACACCCAGATGAGCATTGATTAAGAATTCATAGTTCTTAGGATAAGCCAGACGCCCAATAGAGCCATAGACATAATCACTGTTGCTAAGACCTAGTTTGGCACGAGACTCTTCTCTGCTTAAGAGTTCATCGGACTCTAAACCGTTATAAACCAGGTGGCATTTATTTTCTAAACCTTTAATCAGTCCAGATTTTTTAGCAAAGTCTAAATTCAATCTCGAGACAAAAACAATTTGATCTAGTTTTTCGAAAGCGGCCCTAAAGAATAATCTATAAGCGGTCTTAATTAAGCCAAAAGCCTTATGTCCGCTATCAAGCAGTGACAGACCATGAACCGTGAAGACTGTTTTTACATTTTTAAGCCCCCAAACACCGAGCAAAGCATTGGTGCTGTTTAAATGAACGACGTTGAATTTATTATCACGCACGTACTGATTTAATTCTTTAATAAAGCTTAAGCTCTTTAGCGGATTGCGACTGCGTTCTAAATTATCTAGTCTTTTAAACGGCACACCGGCGGCAGCGAGTTCTTGTGGTAAATAATCTCCAGGCCCACCGGCAACCACTACTTTTTCGCCAATTTTTTTAAGGCCGCGCGCCAAATTAAGAGCGAAGACCTGTGCTCCGCCGAGTTCTGACTTAGTTATCACAATTAGTATTTTCATATCTTTAATTTTAGCATTTTTAAAGACAAATAAAAAAGGCTACCTTATGATAGCCTTCCTTTAGATTGTTGATGCCAAATTTTGAAGCCACTCCGCCAATTTGTACATCAAGAAGATTGCGCCAGCTGCCATTGCGAGCAATGGCACGCCCCAAACAAGAGAATGAATAGAGGCTCCAATGAAGTTCGAGAACTTTCCGCCTCTTTGCGTCTTTGTTGTCATGGTGCGAAGTTTTTAAGGTGATACTTCAATCTTAAGCCTCTTGTGTTTAAAAATCAAGGGTTTAAAAAAAGGAGGGTTCTTTTGAACCCTCCAGTTTCTTAACAATGTGAACGTGATAGCAGCGTTTCTGCCACGGTACTAACCATGGGGCTTCTGAAGTCCAAGTACTTTTCCAACACTTCTTTTTTTTCAGCAATTTGTTGCTTGGAAATTTTAAACAGCAACTTCATCGCCAAATACCGAACTTCATAACAATCGGAGTTCTGCATATGCAACAACTCTTCGATGTGCTCCGCCAACTTTTCTTCGTTGACAGTTTTCACCAAGACTTTGCCGGCATGCCTAACTCGGTAGAGTCCACATGCTTGGCAATACACCAGTTCGCAAACAGGCAAATCGTCCGGTTTGATTTTACTAAGCAGTTTCCAAGCAATCTTGTGATCGTTTTTGTCCTTACCTTCCAAGCACTTGAAAAGAAAGAGGCCATACTTGTAAAGTTCAGAGGAATCGACATATTTCAGCGATTCAAGTGCCAAATGCCTGAAACTACGACGCAATTCTTTGTTGCCGAAGTTGTTGAAACTGGTAATATAATCCAGATTCAAAAACAAGGCGGTCATTGGGGCAACAGATAAATACTTGAAGGCCAAGGTGGCAGCAAGCTCCGACGTGCCAAAGTCATTGTTGTCGAGATCAGTGCACTTTTTCAAAAAAGGTAGATACGGTCCCAAAGACAAACCTGACCAAGGACTCATCACTTGCAGAGCCATAAAATTGGCCAGTTCCACCACTTTTTTTTCGCTCGAATGTTGCCACTCAAGAATCAAATTGTAATTGACTTCTTTCTTCTTAAGTGACAGGGTCATGGCAATTCTGGGTAAAAGATTGCGGACAACCCGATAAACAACATGATCGGAGCTATTCCTTAACTCCATGAGATAGTCAAATTCTTTTTCCAGAAGCTCTGGATTAATCTTGTCTATCAGGCGTTCAACTTCATAACTAAGAAGTGAATACGGCGAATGCAACAGTTCAATCAGCATTCTAAAGTGAACCGCCAATCTGGCTGTAGAAATACCGTCGAGCACCTTTGATGCTAAATCACGCACTTCTTGTTCCGGGCGACATTTCAAGCCAATAAGCGATACGATTTCTGAGCAAATTTGCTCTTCGTTTGAGTTTTCAGCAAATGCTTTAAGCTCTGAGATGGAAACATTTTCTGTTTTCATGTGCCCTCCTATTTTTTAAATTTATAATGTTTTTAAGAAACGAAAATAGCCTAAAAGGCGTTTTTAAATTCTACAATATAAACAGTAAAAAGTCAATAGCAACAAAAAAGACTGGCATTAAGTCAGTCTTTAAAGTTATAGGTTTAAGCAACGAGCAGATTAATTATTTTCTGCACGTTGTCTTCGCTGATAGTCCCTTTGGCATTTTTAATTAACTTTCCTGCCAAGTGACAAACTTCCTGGTTTCTCGACTCTTGGCAAATTTTGTCAATTAAGTCTAACTTATCAAGTAGCTTATCGGGATCTATTTTAAGGGCCAAATCTCTAACGAGCGTTCTGACATCGTCATCGTCAAAAGCATAATATTTCAGAAGCATTGAAATGTTCTCCAACAGGACCTCTTCAGATATTTTATCTGCTAAATCCCAAGCCAAAGAACGCACATCCTCATCTTCCGATTCTTGATATCTTATCAAATCTTCAAGCCTGTTTTCATAATCTTTTGGATTAATACTAAGGGCCCATTTTCTGGTAAGAGCCCGGAGTGAATGCCCTCTTCCTTGAAAAGTAATGAAAAAATCCAAATGTTTGGCTAAATCCTTAGAAGAAATCTGGGATAAAGCTAAACGTAGTTCTCTTTCTGAGAAATCGCCACGATTTATGGCATTTAAGATGTCTTCGCTCATTATAATTATTTTTAAAGTTCAAAAAATCTCATTTACACATAAACGCATAATACAACTTAAGTCGTTTTTGGTCAATAGGCGTTTTTTCTCAAAAAAACCGACTATTTTGTAATAGTCGGCTCTCTTTATAGTTTAGATTGGTTCAATTTTGTAACCAGGACCCTCATAATCATCAGAATATTCGTCCTTGGTCCGATACCATCCCGGGATCAAACCATTACCCCCTGGAACAAAAATGAAGCGATGGATGGTGGTGTCTCCTTTGTACTTTACTAAATTAATGACTTTGTTGCCGAAATCTGATTCAATAATACCAGTATGGACCACTGCCCTAGTAACCGGTCCTCCTTTTCCATCGGTACCAGACAGCGCTACTTTTGTCCCCGCCGGCAGATAACCAGTTGGCAGTAAATCTTTTTTGTTTCTGACAATCGGGAGACTACAACGATACTGAAGGTGTTCCACCAACTTCACATCAAGCTCTTCGTTGAAGTCATCAATGGCGTCGTAACAGAAATTGATAACTTCCATAAAATCCTCCTGCGAGAAGAATTCGGCACAAACATCATTACCAGTTTCGATAACAAAACCGTCGTCATCACAACACTGAACAATGAAGAAATCAACGAAATTGTTGGTTTTGGCAATGCGAAACCAAAAAGTTTCACCGTTATCCATCACTAAGACCAACATCAAGGAAAAAGAGAAAATTTTACTGGAACCGCTTTCCACCCTCGGTCTGATTTCCAAACGTTTTACACGTAAATCGTTGAGGTTATGGTCATGACCATGACTAGCCCGGACCAAGAAATCGACATCTTTAAAGAATATTGGTGGCACGTCTTTTTCTTTAAAGATTCGATTGGCCAACTTGGAGGTATCCTCCTTCATTCTGTCCGCTTTATCAATAAGTGCATTAACCTCGTCAACACACTTACAATATCCTACTGCATCATTCATCTGCTTTATTTTAAAGTTCGACTTCTAAATGTTTATAAACCAACTCTAGTATAATTATTGAATTATGTCAATATAACTTAGCTTTAAAAAATAAGGCTTGTGACCTTATTTCTTTTTTTCTAATTCTTTGATTTTTTCCTTGAGTTCCGCCATCCTAAGTTCTCTGCCAACCATTAAATCATTCATTCGCTCCAGCTCCAATACTTTACTGTTCAAATTTTTGGTTCGCTCCTCGACAGTTTTTTCAAGACTATTTTTTAATTTCTCGAGTTCCTTAGTACGTTCTTCAACTTTCTTTTCTAAACTACCACGCTCATCTTGAAGCTCCTTGGTACCTTCCAAAGTAAGAGCGACTTTTATGCCAAATTCGCCGCAGTCGCAGTTGAAAAATACGGAAAGAGTGCCTCGATGAAAGATGGAGT
>CAZHYP010000052.1:0-4571 GCA_964536885.1 uncultured Gammaproteobacteria bacterium
TAATTAAATATATGAAAAATTCAACTTTAATTTGGCGAGGGTTAGCTCATGCTTTTGGTGTTCTGGTTTATGTTTCTTTGCTGGCTACCTTTTTTAATAATGCCAATGATTGGTTTGGCAGAGCTGATCAAAAAATTGTTACTCCAGTAGCAGCGATAATGCTTTTTGTTTGCTCGGCTTTAATAACTGGAGGACTAGTTTTAGGTAAACCAATTATGCTTTATATTGATGGCTATAAAAAAGAAGGAGTAAAGTTATTATTTTTTACTGGCGCTGGTTTGTTTGTTTTTATGATTTTAGCCTTTACTGTTTTGTTTATAATGAAATAAAAAACTTAAAAATTAGATAAATCGTGGAAGAGAGAAGACACCCCAAAGAAGTCGTTGGTTACAATGGTTCTTTAAAAGATTTGGCACAAGCAATTGGTGCCATGAGTTATGATCAAGTAGCAGTATTTATTGGCGAATTAGCACTTGATATTAAGACTCAAGCCGAAGCCGATTTAACCCTGCGCAAAAGAAAGAAGTTGGCTAAAGAATTATTTGAAGCAGCCAATTTACTTTCCCAGGCACAAACTAAAATAAATTCCGCTTGGGATATTTGCGAGCCATATATGCCCGTTGATTAAAAAAAGGGAACCACAAGGTTCCTTCTTTTGTTTTTCCCGATTTTATGTTATTATAAAATAGTATTTAAAAATAAATTTATATAATTATGAGATTTCAAAAAACAAAATTATTTTTTATTACGTCTGTCTTATTTTTAGCAGTCGCAGTTTTAATTCCCGTCTCAAAAACTTGTGCCGCCGATTCACTTTCTTATGAGTCACCTCAGTATTATGAAGTTGATGTTTCTAGCGTTAATTTGTCACCAACTATTTCTAGTGGGGAGTATACTTTTTCCATCTCTCCAAGTTTACCATCAGGGTTAGTAATTAATTCTTCAACCGGTGTAATAAGTGGTATTCCTTATGTTTATTCACCAGAAACAACCTATACAATTACCGCTTCTGGGTCAGGTGAGCCTTTGACTTTTAATTTGAGAATGGCCACTTTGTTTAGACCAAAGAGTTTTTCTTATAAACATGGAACATCAACTCTTTTTTTCACAATTAATCGACAGGTAAGTCCAGCCATCCAACTTATTGAGCAACAAGTGGGGGTTACCTATTCCATTTCTCCAAGTCTTCCGGGTGGATTGTCTATTAGCTCTACCACTGGTGAAATTAGTGGCTTTGCTACAGAGCTTAGTAGTTTAACCACTTATACTGTAACTGCTGAAAATCCTTTAGGCTCTGCTACTTCAACTCTTTTTGCCGCTGTTCCAATGCCATGGGTTCAATTAGGCGGAGATATTAACGCTTCCTCTGCTACTCAATCCGATTTTAAATTTGATATCAATGGTATTGCTTATGTTGTTTACAATGATGCGAGTCTTGGTGGTGGTGTAGTTTTAAAGTATGACCGAATAAACAAAACATGGAACCAACTTGGTTACTCCACACTTTTTTACGGGGTCGCGGAGAAATATAAAATAATTTTTGATAAAAATAATAATCTTTTAGTGTCTTATGTTTTGGGCAAAAAGATTTTTATTAAAAAATATAATCCCAACACTTTTCCTCAGTGGGTTAGTTTAAGCTCTGTTCACGAAAATATTTATAATCCTAACGAAGAAACTGGTTCGTCAATTTCTAACACCGCTGTTAGTCATGATATGGTAACTGATTCAGGTAGTAGTATTTATGAATCTTATGTTAATGAAGATGGCACTTTAGGGATTAGCAAATTTATTAGTAATAATGTAAGTGGCGATGGGTTTATTGAAAATCTTGATGATCCACAAACACTTGAAAATTTTTCTTACAACAAAACAAATGTTGTCTACGGCACTACTTCTAGAATAGATCCTCTTTACCCAACTATTACCGGTAAGCCATTGCATTTTTTCTCTAATCCAGTTTTGCCAGATGGTTTATTTTTTGAGGAAAACGGAATGATTACAGGAATGCCAACAGTTGTTACCCCAGAAACTGTTTACACTATTACTGCTTTTAACGAAGTAAGTACTGCTACTACCACAATTACCATAGCTACAGTTGGTTCTTGGGCAGATATTAGTTCTGATATAAATTATTATGGACATTTTTCTTTTTCCAGTGTTCTAATAACTGATGACAGTAATAATTATTATGCGTCTTATGGACTTGATAATCCAAACAAAGATAACTACTCTAATAGTATTATTAAAAAATACAATTATAGCTCTTCTTCTTGGGAAGATATTCTTAATGGGGGTGAGAATATGAAGGGTTCCGAAGACATTTATTCTTATCATGATGTTGCTAGGGCAATGGCGGTTAAAGGCGACGAACTTTACGTATTATTTCTAGATGCTTTTTCAGATAAATCAGGTGAAAGCACTGATCAAAACTATGCCACCCTGTCTTTGAAAAAATATAATTTAACTAGTCATAGTTGGGAGAATTTGAGCCAGATGTCTTTTAATGAATCTATTTGGGATCTTCCAAAATACAAATTAGCTTTTTCTGGTAATGATTTATTTTTAGTTGCTATTAGTTATTATGGTGACACGGATGTAAAAAGGTTTGATTTTGAGCAAAAGAATTTTTATTCCGTTGCTACTTTTTTATCTAGCCATAGTGATAGTGATTATCCTTATGATGAAAAGGTTTCCGCTGTTGATAATAATTATTTGTATCTAGGATATTCAACTCTTGTTGGGGGAGCAAAGGTAGTGATTAGAAGACTTGATAAAGCAAAACTGCTTGATGGCCAAACAGAATTTTGGGATAACTACTCTACTGACGTCTCTGGTGTCGTAAACGGACTTCATGTCAACGACTTAACATTAGATAAAAACGGCGTTCCTTATATTTCTTATTCTTATAATAACGGAACAACAAACGCTTATTCTGTTATTAAGAAATTTAGCACCAGTACCAGTGAATTTGTACTTGTAAATGAAGAGACAGACAGTTACGGCTTAAACCTCGTGGATTATATTTCTTTTGATAATGACAATAATTTGTCATCCATATTTATAAGTCGTGATAAAAGTATTAGAAAATATGTCGACGGTGTGTGGACTGAAATTACGGATGAAAAATTGCATGTTAGTTGGGGTTACGGCAGATTATTTTTTAATTCCGATAATAGTTTTTCAGTTTTTTTTGAAGGGAAGGGTTTTAAAATATTGAATTATGAAGATGGCGTGACCATCCCAATCAATACTGATTATTCAATTCCGCCAACAATAAGTTATCATAAAAACGTTTTAAACTATGTTGTCGGAAAGAGAATTGATCCAGTATTTTTTGATATTGGTGGTGGGTCTGTTTATAACTCAACTTGGTTGTGTCCTGATTTAGGACCTAATGTTTGGAATTGTCAACTTCCTTTAGGATTACGACGTGCTGTTAATGATTCACTTGTTGGCACTCCATTGGTAGCGGGCACTATTAATCTAATTTTTTATGTGGACAATCATGCCGGATCATCAACTTTTCCGCTAACCATTAATATCATTGATCCTTGGATTCCTCTTAGTGGTTCATTTTCTACTTCATCGAAAGAGGTAGACACTGATGTTGATCGTGACAATAATTTTTACGTTGCTTATTCTGAATTTTCTGAGCTAGATTCATCAGCTGGATTATTTGTCAAAAAGTATAGCGAAAACGTTTGGACAAACTTAGGCGAAAATGTTTCTAGTGCTGGTCAAGATGTGTTTAATCCTAAAATTGTTGTCGGGTATGGAAATATCTACGTTGCTTATGTCGATAAAAATTCTAATAATTTATTTGTTAAAAAATATAATAGTGCCGATGACACATGGGTTCAATTAGGTGCTGCTGTTAGCAGTTCTTATAGTGATTATTTTAATCTTGATTATAATTCAACGGATGAAGAACCATTCATTGTCTTTTATGATAGTGTTCTTGGTAAGTCTATTATAAAAAAATTCCACAATGATTATTGGGAGTTAGTTGGAAGTTATGTTGATGGTAAATTCCCAACTTTGTTATATGAAAATTATGGCAATGAAGGTATTTATGTAACAACCTCTAGCGCTGCTGGTGTGGTAAAGGTAGAAAATTATAAAGAAATAAATTATTCCGCCGATGGTAAAGAAGTGCCCTTGGCTGACATCAGGGAGTTGGTAGTTAACGGAGATGCTTCTCCTTATAACGGAGGAACAGCCACTAGCACTGAAGCTGTTCGATTTAATCAGAAGTTAAAGATTATCCCATTTGCTGGCGCTTCAATCTCCATTCCATCACTAACAGTTATGACCGCCTCGAGTACTTTTAGTATGACTGCCCTCATCGCCTCCTCAACCGTTGACCTATATCATGCCAGCATCAATAACTTTACCCCCGCTGGAACACTGATGTTTGGTCTGCCAGACCTAGGACTAACACTGAGCTCTCCAATCACTATCTCTATTCCTACCCCTAGTGTGTCCGAAGGTAAACAGTTAGAAGTATATTCTAAAACCGCTGGCGGTTCTTGGACTAAGATGACCACCTGCTACGTCATTGCTGGTAA
>CAZHYP010000053.1:0-4398 GCA_964536885.1 uncultured Gammaproteobacteria bacterium
CCAGTAATAAATAATTCTTCTTTGGCACGAGTTATAGCCACATAAAACAAGCGACGTTCTTCCTCAATATGAGCATCCTTACTGCCAGTAATTTTTTCTTTTACTAAATTATCAGGAATACTAATTTTTTCAGAACGTGAAATAGTTGGGAATTTTTTGTCTACTATGTTAACCAAAAAGACATATTTAAATTCTAAGCCTTTAGCCGCATGAACAGTCATAATTTTTACCGTGTCATTGTCTGTAAAATCTAAACGAAGAGCACCCACCTCCCCGGCTTCAAGCTCTAAGTCCATCAGTTGCATAAAGTCGCTAAGTCGTGAAGCGGGCAAAGTTTCCTCAAACTTTTTTATTTTTTGATAAAACTGATTAAGGTATGAAAAAATTTCTTGATCACGGTCAAAGTCATATGAAGCAACTAAGCCAGAATCATAAGCGAAACGTAAAAATATTTTGGATGGTTCACTATCAGCCACTAATTTAGAATGTTTATCTAAAAGTTCAAGTAGTTTATCAATGTTAATGCGCCCTGCTTCGGAAATATTAGGAATAGCCGAAATATTTTTTAGAGCTTCAAACAAAGACCAAACTTTATGCTTCGCAAATTTATTAATGGTTATAATATCTAAGTGACTAACCTTAAACGCTGCCATGTTTAACACGCGGAACAAGGCTGATGATTCGTGATAATTATCTAATAGTCGCAGATAAGCTAAACAATCTAAAATTATTTCTTTAAAATATAAACCTTTAAGTGAGACAAATTGATTTGGAATTCCCAGTCGGGTTAATTCTTTTACATAAGCGTCGGCAGTGTCGTTAGCACGAACCAAAATTGCAAAATCTAACCACTCCCCTTTTTTCTGTTCATATAAATCTGCGATTTGCGAAGCGACAAAAGATACTTCTTCTTCCCCGCGATTAAACTGTAGATATCTAACAGCGGCGGTTTCTTTAGTTTCAAAATTAGCACCAGATTTAAGTTGCTTATCAATATTTAGTTTTTCCTCTAGTCGATTTGGATTATTGTGCTTAATAAATTCGTAAGAGTAATCTAAAATTTCTTGGCGGGAGCGATAATTATCAACCAGCACCAATTCTTTGGCCTGTTTATAATCATCTTTAAACTGCATGATATTAGAAATTGAGGCACCTCGGAATTTATAAATTGAGTTGTGAACCGCTATGCCATCAGCAATAAAATTATGAGTGCGAGCAATTTCTAAATCATAAACGGTTTCTATCTTTTCTTTTTCGGTACGATGAGTTATTTCTTCATATACTAAGCCTTTGTCGGACACAACCGGAAGTGACATGCCAGGGAAAATATTTTTAGCGGGAATAACTAAAGCTTTTAAGTATTTTTCTTTATTAGTCGCAATATTCATTTTAACTTCAATAAAGCCACCAACTTCGTGTTGGATTTTTTTAGCCACTACGCCTAAATAAGATAAATCGGTGCTAGTGATTCGAACTCGTTTACCTTTTTTAGCGGCCGTAACTGATAAATTTAATTTTTTAAGTTTAGCAATTACTTTAGTGTCACTAGTTTCTAAATATAGGGAGTGCAAAATTTGTGGATGATCTAAAAAACCATTTTTATCATATTTAGAACGATAACTGCGACAACACATTTCTAGTCCGATAACGATTCTGGATTTACCGCCACGTTTAACAGCTTGTAAAATATATGGCGGGTGATTTAAATCTAAATTTTTATCTTGAGATAAAAGTCTTACGCCATCATCAACTTTAAGTTCTTTGTATAATCTCTCTGACCAAACTTTTTTATCCATTATGCCATCGCGTTCTTGAAAACAAGAAGTTGGAATACCATATTTTAAAGACAATAAAGCTTCGTTAAATCTGGCTTCTTCTAAAGAATCATAACAACCAACGGGAATAATACTATCGGCTCCTCGTTCTAATCTTAAACGAGTTGCTAAATCATTGGTCATGCCCATGCGCCAGCCGAGTTCCTGTTTAAACATCAAATAAACATAATAATACTTCTTGCTAGAAATACGAGGCGTAAAAGCAAAAAGTTTATGATTATCAGTCACTGCTATTTTTTTACCAGACTTTAATTTAAAAGTAATTAACTTACATTTTTTCTTAGTCTTATTAACATGCTCAACCGGAGAGTAGCTTAAATAACCTTTACCAACAGCTGTTGCCACTTCATCACCCATTTTTATGTCTTTAATTCTTTTTGGTCTTCCACTAGTAGTAATTAAAGCATCGCCTGGCAGACATTGGTCATCATCTCCTACAACCGTTAAGTTATTATTAGGCAGTGCTAACATTTTAACTAACTCATACTGTGCCCAGTTAGTATCCTGAAACTCGTCGACCATAATATGTTTAAATTGCTTTTGATAAGCACTTAAAATATTTGGTCTAGTTCTAAATAATTTTAAAGTAAAGACAATTAAATCGCCGAAATCTAAAAAATTATTTTCGAGTAACAATTCATTATAAGTTTGATAAGCACCCGCTAATTCTTTTAGACGTTTTATTTCCAGCTCATCTTCTTCCAAATTTTTGGCTGCTGTTTCTAGATAATCAACCGCTGAAACATCCTCATCTTTAAGACGAGAAAAGTGGCGCAGTAATTCGGAAATAAATTTAGTTGGATTACCCAGTGGTTTATAATAATCTAAATCAAAATGTGAGAGATTTTTTTTAATTAAAATCCATTGTTCCGTTGATGAGAGCAGTTTAAAATCAGCAGCTAATCCAATATCAAGTGCGTGTTCGCGTAAAATCCGCTCACAAAAACCGTGAAAAGTATGAATCCACAAATCAACATAACCATATGGCAATAATTTGTCCGCTCGTTCTTCCAGTTCACCAGCGGATTTTTCAGTAAAAGTTAAAAGTAAAATTTCTTCAGTAGAAAGTCCCTTTTCTAAAACTAAATGTGCTAAACGATTAATGAGCACGGTTGTTTTTCCCGTTCCCGCACCAGCCACAATCAGCAGTGGGCCACTTTCATGAGTCACCGCCTCTCTTTGACGACTATTTAATTTTTGCATTAAGTCTTTATTCACAAATTTAGAATTTTAAAACTTTTTTTAAAGAAGCTTCTTTCTTTTTATCAATAGGACCAATAATCGCTAGATTTAAATTATGTTCGACAAATATTTTTCGAGCGACACGGCGTAAATCGGCGGCGCTGATTTTAGAAATTTCTTTTAGATAATCAACTGGAGTAACATATTTTTTACGATAAATTGCTTGACGACCATACCAATTAGCCACGTCATCAGAGGCTTCAAGCGAAATCGCCAGTCGTCCGCGTAACATTTCTTTGGCACGAGTTAATTCTTCTTCTGAAATTAATTCTTCGGTTACTGTTTTATAAGCGGCAATAATTAATTTGATAGCTTCTTCTTCACTGCCTAATTTAATACCGGCGGTGGTAGTTAAATAACCAGCATCAGAATATGATTCCACGCCAGTTTTCACTATATAAGCTAAACCACGACGTTCGCGGATCTCAGAAAATAAGCGAGAGCTCATTGAACCACCTAAGATGATGGCGAGTAATTTAACAATAAACTCATCTTTATGACCAACTGGCAAAGATCGAACGCCTAGAGATAAAGTAAATTGATCAGTTTTTTTGTAAGCAGTTAAAATTGCTGGAGCTTTTTGATTCTCTTTTACTTTAACTTTATCCTTCCAATCATTTTTTGGAAAAGTAGAAAAGTATTTTTTAACCAGGCTGTTAGTATTTTTTGGTAAGTTACCAGCCACAATTAAAGAAGCACTCTTGGTTCCATATTGTCTCTTTAAATAGTTAATAAAATCCTGACGTTTAAAAGCTTTGATGTTGGCTGCGGTGCCAATTGTGTCCCAACCGGCCGGAGTGTCTCCATAAAGACAGGTTTCAAACATGTCTTCAATTTTCATCAAGGGATTATCCTCATACATATTAAGCTCTTCAATAATCGTTCCCTTTTCACGCTCAATTTCTTCTGTTTCAAATTTAGAATTAAGCAACATATCAGAAACCAACTCTAAAGCAGTCGCAGTCTTCTCGCTACTGACTTTAATCCAATAACCAGTATATTCCTTGGAAGTAAAAGCATTATATTCGCCACCAAGACTGTCTAGTTCGGAAGATAAAACCAAAAAGTTTGGACGCTTGGTAGTGCCTTTAAAAAACATGTGCTCTAAAAAGTGAGATAAACCACTTTCACGACGACTTTCATATTTAGAACCAGTTCTAACCACGAGCAAAACAGTAACGGTCTGAGTGCCAGCCACCTTCGCACTAATATAGGTTAACTTATTATCTAAATTGCTAATATTGTAAGATTTCATATCAATTTTCTTAATTTTTATACTTTAAATTTATCACAAGTCTGCTATAATTGAAACTAGCCAGAT
>CAZHYP010000054.1:0-4385 GCA_964536885.1 uncultured Gammaproteobacteria bacterium
ATTTGGCTTTAATAAATTACATAAAAAGTAAATTTGAATAAATATGGAAGATAAGAATTTAATTGCCGCTGTAAATGGCTATTTAGTAAACAATCAGGATGAAATATTGCTAGTTAAAGAAGTTGGCGGAGATCTCTGGTTGGCGCTTTCAGGAATAATTAAACTGGGAATTGAACCAGAAAAAACTTTGGAAGAAAAAGCTAAAAAAGAATTATCTTTAAAAATCAGTCACGGACATTTATTCGACTCTGGGTTTGTAGATAATATATTAATGAACCGGTTCTTAGTCACGGAATTCTCTGGGGAACTTAGCTTGGGAAAAAAGTATGAAGAATTCCGCTGGATAAAGTTATCCGAAGTTTCCAGCCAAGAAGATGTTTGCCCTTACGTTAAAAAAGCTGTTCTTAAGATAATTGCTATTCGCGAAGCTGGTAGTTTTGAAAATAAATATAAATTAGCTCTAGCTGATTACCAAAATTTGCTTAAAAAAACTGCGGCTGATAAAACCGAATTCGCTAAATATGCTATCTCTGATTTGCTTGAAGATATTATTCCCGTTTATGATCATTTAAAAATGTCGCTCGCTAGTTTACCCGCTGAAGAAGAAAATAGTGCTTGGGTAACTGGCGTTAAATATGTTTTAAAACAGTTTAAAGAAACTTTAGAAGCTCGTGGTGTTGAGGAAATTAAAACTGTTGGTGAAAAATTTGATCACAATACCATGGAAGCACTAGAGGGTGAAGGCGATATTGTGTCTCGTGAAATTATGTCTGGGTATAAATTAAACGGCCGCCTAATAAGAGCCGCCAAAGTAATTGTTACAAATAGTAATTAATCAAAAGTTATTTTATCTATCTTATGCATTTAAGATTTTAAAATAACTTGAGTATATATATGTCACTAATAAAATGGACTCCATTTTTCGCCGATGGTTTCGACGACATGGATAAAGCTTTTGCTGACATGTTGCCAACCGTTACCGGTACTAAATTTGGTTTTACACCAGCCGTTGATGTTTACGAAGATAAGGATAATATTATCGTCGAAACTCAATTAGCTGGAATTTCACCTGATGATGTAAGTATCTCGATTGAAAACAATACCTTATGTATTAAAGGTGAAAGTGAAAAGAAAAGTGAAATTGATGAAAAAAATTATTATCGTAAAGAAATTCGTCGCGGCTCTTTCTATCGAGCCATTCCACTGCCAACTAAAGTAAGTGGCGATGATGCTAAGGCGGTCGCTGATGGCGGGGTGCTTAAAATTACTATTCCAAAAGCACCAGAAGTTAAACCAAAAACTATTAAAATTGAAAACAAGAAATAAAAATTTATCGGCATTTCCGGCGCTTGGTCGCTTGAGCGCCGAATAATGAAGATAAAAAATTAATTAATATAAAAAATATGGGAAAAATTTTAGGAATTGATTTAGGAACAACCAACTGTGCCATGGCGATCATGGAAGGCGGAGCTCCAAAAATCTTAGAAAATATTGAAGGTAATCGCACCACTCCATCGATCGTGGCTATTTCTAAGGCTGGTGAGAGATTAGTAGGAGCGGCCGCTAAAAGACAAGCCGTTATCAATCCGGAGAGCACTGTTTATGCTGTTAAGCGTTTAATTGGCCGTCATTTTAACGATGAAGAAATTCAACGTGATTTAGGCACGATGCCTTATAAAATCGTTCAATCTGGTGAGGGTGTTAAGGTGGTAATGGGAGATAAAGAATATACTCCGCAAGAAGTGTCTGCGATGATTTTAGGAAAGTTAAAATCTGATGCTGAGGCTAAAACTGGCGAAACAATTACTGAAGCCATTATTACCGTCCCAGCTTACTTCGACGATGCTCAACGTCAAGCGACTAAAGATGCCGGTTTAATTGCCGGACTTGATGTTAAACGTATTATTAACGAACCAACTGCAGCGGCCTTAGCTTATGGTTTTGATAAAAAACAAGGACAGCAAATTGTTGTCTATGATTTAGGTGGTGGAACATTTGATGTTTCTGTATTAGACATTTCCGCCGACACTGTTGAAGTAAAAGCCACTAACGGCGATACTCATCTGGGCGGCGAAGATTTTGATAAGAGAATTATTGATTGGATAATTTCCGAATTTAAAAAAGATCAAGGAATTGATTTAGCAAAAGATACTTTAGCGCTGCAACGTATTAAAGAGGCGGCCGAAAAAGCGAAGATTGAATTATCAACGGCGATGGAAACTGAAATCAATCAACCATTTATCTCCACTGATGCCAACGGTCCTAAACACTTAATGATGAAAATATCTCGTGCTAAATTAGAAAGTTTAGTTGGTGATTTAGTAGAAAAAACAATTGAACCATGTAAAAAAGCGTTGGCTGATGCTGGTTTTTCGGTTAATGATATTGAAGAGGTGGTGATGGTTGGTGGTATGACTCGTATGCCACTCGTACTACAAAAGGTTAAAGAATACTTTGGTAAAGAACCAAATTTAAGTGTTAACCCCGACGAAGTAGTAGCCATGGGCGCTGCCGTTCAAGCTGGTGTCTTACAAGGTGATGTTAAAGATGTGCTACTTTTAGACGTTACACCACTAACTTTAGGTATTGAAACTATGGGAGGGGTAGCTACCGCCTTAATTGACCGCAACACTACTATTCCAACCTCCAAATCACAAATTTTCTCCACCGCTGCTGATAGTCAGAGCAGTGTCGAAATTCATATCGTTCAAGGTGAGCGCCCAATGGCTCATGACAATAAGACTTTAGGTAGATTTATTTTGGACGGCATTCCAGCCGCTCCTCGTGGCGTACCACAAATTGAAGTTAAATTCGACATTGATGCCAACGGTATTTTAAATGTTAGCGCGACTGATAAAGCCACTAACAAAGTTCAAAAGATTACTATCACTGCCTCCTCTGGATTATCAAAAGATGAAGTCGAGAAGATGAAAAAAGAAGCTGAAATTCACGCTGAAGAAGATAAGAAAAAGAAAGAAGAAGTAGAAATGATTAATCAAGCTGATTCCGTTATTTTCACAACTGAGAAAATGATTAAAGAATCGGGTGATAAGATGAAAGCGGAAGATAAGACAGAACTTGAAACTAAAGTAGCTGATCTTAAAAAAGCGAAAGAAGCTAATAACTTAGAAGCTATTAAGAAGGCTTTAGAAGAAGTAAATACAGTGGCGCAAAAGATTGGAGCAGCAATGTATCAAGCTGCTAGCCCTGAGGCTGGTGCCGGAGCTAATGCTGGTCCTGAAGCTACTACGGAAGAAAAGAAAGATGATGTAGTAGAGGGTGAGGTTGAAGAAAAGAAATAATATTTTGTTTTTTGAGGATGTCGCTTGTTTAATAAGCGACATCTGATTGAAAATAAAATTATAATTTTATGGGCTTTGAGCAATTTGGTCAGTTTGTTGGGAGAACAATCGCTAAAAAAGGTTTGGAGTATTTGAAAAGTAAAGTTGAAAATTTTGATATTGAAGTAGATGGTTTAGAAAATCTAGAAAAAGTAAAAGATGAGCCTTATTTATTAGTAGCTAATCATATTATTCCTACAGATAAAGTGGCTTTAAATACTGGTGTTAGTCCCGACGCTTTTGTTTTATCAAAACTTGTCGAAGATAACACGGGCAGAGAAATAAAAGTTGCTCATAAAGCAGATGATGGTTGGTTGACAGAAAGTGTTATTTTAAAATATTACCAAAAAAATATCGGCTCACCTTTTGCCCGTGGTATATCTAAGGGGGTGGGTAATATTCCAATTCAGAAAAATCCAGGAAGTTTTAATAGAGATTTTTTAGAAACAGTTGACAAAACAATTGAAGCGAATGAACCAATTTTAATTTTTCCAGAAGGACATTGGTATGAAGATTTTAGTGCTGACCATAAAGCTGAACCAGGGGCGGCCCATATTGCTAAAAAGTATAATTTAAAAGTTATTCCGGTTTATATTAATGGTGCCAGTAGTTGGGGTGGCGAACAAAAAGTTAGAGTTTTTTTTGGCGAGCCATTTTTAACTAATGATTTAAAGAAAGAAGATATTTCTAATAAAATGTTTGAGCAAATTGCTGAACTTCAAGAAAAATTAAAAAAATAATGATACTATTTAATGGTGTCGAAAAATTTATTTCAGGAATATAAAAACCATGTCCAAAGATTATTATGATATACTCGGAGTAAATAAAAACGCCTCCGCAGAAGAATTAAAAACAGCCTTTAGAAAAAAGGCTCATGAGCATCATCCTGACAAAGGCGGCGATGAGGCTAAATTTAAAGAGATAAATGAAGCTTATCAGGTTCTTGGTAATGAACAGAAACGTAAACAGTACGATCAGTTTGGTTCGGCGGCTTTTAATGGTGGCGCCGGTTCTGGTTTTAATCAGGGCGGTTTTGGTGGTTTT
>CAZHYP010000055.1:0-4285 GCA_964536885.1 uncultured Gammaproteobacteria bacterium
CAATTGGTTACACTTATCCAATAGTTTCCTAAAGGGGTGGACTATATCATCATCCATAACCATGGATGCAAGGCGCTTCGGGCCACTTAAGTTATAAGTGGGCCTACTCCCTTTCGGGATAGTCTCTGAACCTTCCCTGAAACTTTCAGGGCTTGGCTGCTGATTACCATCATCTTTCGATTTTAGGCTTCCAGCAATTCACCTTGTTTTTCGACTTCGATCACTCGAAGAAGCTGCGTGGGGTCCTCGTGCACTTCACGATGACAATTTGCACATAACAATACACATTTATCCAACTCTGTTTTTATCACCTCCCAGCTTCTAGTATAGCCTTTGGCAGAAATGCCAAAATCTTTTTTACTAGAATCTAAGTGGTGAAACTCAAGAGCGTTTAAACATCTATCGTATCCACAAATCAGACATCTGTTACTTTTGTATTCAAGTGCTAGTTGTCGAATCTTTTTACGTCTTCTAACAACTGCTTGCTTTAAATACTCAGCACGGTCGGAATATTTTCTCTTGTCCTTTGCCATATAATTATATGAGGGGCAAAAGATTGTGTTCACAGCCAACTGCGCTACCGCTGCGCTACCCGGGAATATTAAGTTTTTCTTCAAAAAACAAAAATGTTTAGACAACATTTTATATACCTATTTTAGCAGATAGTTAAACATTGTCAATATTTATTATTTTCCTTAATTTTGCTACAATAAAGCTAATTAAACTTGAAAAATATGATAGAAAACAAAATTCGCCCCTTGGCCTTAGCCTTAATTAGAAACGGTAATAAAATATTAGTGACCCCAGGCTATGATCCTAAAAAAGATGAACATTTCTATCGTCTCGTTGGTGGTGGCATTGAATTTGGTGAAACTGCCTTAGAAGCTCTACATCGCGAAATTAAAGAAGAACTAGACCTGGAACTTACAGATATTAAATTTCTTGATGTAGTAGAAAACATTTTCACTTTCGATAAGCGCAAAGGTCATGAAGTGGTTTTTATTTATGAGGCAAGGTTCTCTGACCCGAATGCTTATTTAAAAGAAGAGATGGTAATAATTGATAATCCTCAAGACTCCGCCATCTGGCTAGATATCACCACCACCGACAAATCAAAAATATATCCTCACGGCTTAACCAAACATCTTAACTAACAAAAAACCCCGTAAATACGGGGCTTTTTTATATCAATCTTCTTAGTAATCTCTTAATTTCTCCAGTCCTTTGAATTTTCTGATTTTCTCCAGTGCCTTAGATTCAATCTGACGGATACGTTCACGAGTAACCTCAAACTCTTGACCTACTTCTTCTAAAGTATGCGCCACGCCGTCAATTAAACCAAAACGCATCTCCAGTATCTTTTGTTCACGAGGTGAAAGTTGAGCCACGATTTCTTTAACGTAATCTTTTAGAAGTTGTAAGGCGGCAGCTCTGTCAGGCGCCACAGTCTTCACATCTTCAATAAAATCTTCCAAAGTGGAATCTTCTTCATCATCACCGATTGCCGCTTGCAGTGAAATGGTATCTTGGGAAATTTTAATAATATATCTAACCTTATCAATATCTTCACCCATTTCCGCTGCCGCTTCTTCAGCCATTGGTTCACGTCCTAGTTCTTGAACTAAGAAACGTTGCACTTGTTGGAATTTATTAATGGTTTCTACCATGTGAACTGGGATGCGGATAGTTCGAGATTGATCAGCGAGCGCACGAGTAATCGCTTGTCTAATCCACCAAGTGGCATAAGTCGAAAATTTAAAACCTTTACGATGTTCAAATTTTTCCACCGCTCTAAATAAACCAATATTTCCTTCTTGAATTAAATCAAGCAGTGACAAACCTTTAGCACCAGCAAATTTCTTAGCAATAGATACTACTAAACGTAAGTTAGCTTCGATAATCTTTTTCTCGGCTTCTTTATCACCCTTCTCTTTGCGTTTAGCGAGTTCAACTTCTTCAGCGGATGTCAGTAGTGGCACTTTACCAATTTCTTTAAGATACATCTGAATGGAATCAGCGGATAATTTTGACAAATCAAAAGTGATGGAACCAGATTTACCAGTTATCTCTTCTCTTTTTTCAACCCCACCTAAAATGCGCCCCGAATCTTCAATGATTCTAATGCCATTTTTTTGTAAATCTCCCAAGAAGACATCATATTCATAAACATAATCTTCGACTTCGGGAAATAGATATAACAATTCGGTCTCAGTTACAAAACTACGTTGACGGCCTTTAGCAATCAACTTCGCCATATTCTCTTCGGTTGGCAATACTATTTCACGTGGTGGTAGTTCTTTCTTAACTTCTTTTACTTTCGGAGCGACTTTTTTAGCCACTGGTTTTACTACTTTTTTAACAGGAGCTTTTTTAGCAACTATCTTCTTAGCCACTGTTTTTTTAACAACCACTTTTTTTGCCGGCGCTTTTTTAATTACTTTTTTAGGTGCTGTTTTTTTAGCTACCTTTTTGATGGGCGCCTTTAATTTAACTGGTTTTTTGACTGGTTTAGAAATTTTTTTAATCATTTTTTTCGGGGCTGCTTTTTTCTTAATTACTTTTTTAACAACGGTTTTAGTTTTCTTAACCACCTTCTTGGCCGGAGCCTTTTTGACGGTCTTTGGCATATTTAAAAGTTATTAACTTATTTGATTATTGCGTTGCGAGTCAGTTAAACCCTTGAGCTCTTCTAAAATTTTATTAATACTATCCGCATCGCCGTTTTTCTCGGCTTCAGCCATCGCTTTTTGGGCTAAGGCAATTTGTTTTTGCAGATAGTATTTTTTTAGTTCAATGATAATCTTGATGATTTCCTCTTGAACATTTTTAGTCTCATACGAATAAAAATCCTTCTCACCTAGAAGGATTAGACGGTCTAAAATATCAGCCGCCTCTTTAACTTCCTGAGTTAAATAATCTCTAAAACCTGAATAATCTAAGGCGTTATTTTTATTATAATAGATTATTAGATTTTTGTAAAACGAACGATTTGTGTCATTTTCGAGCCAAGAGAGTTCTAATTTTGAGATCACATAAGCGATAAAATCCGGAAAGCGGACGATAATCGCCAGGAGTAGCTCACTGAGTTGCTCTTCTCGACTCTTAAGGGTCACCTGAGGCGCTTTAACCGGTGAGACCGCTTCTTTGACTGTTTCCCGAGGCAAACTCTCACGGAGAGCGTTTTCATCGGTTTCCAGTGCTTGAGCGGTAATCTTCAACCAGTAAGCAGCTTCGATTTTGTTGGCCAATTTAGCAATCATGGCTAACATTTTTTTAGCGACCTCTTTCTTGTTCTCCACCGTACTAAGATCTAGTCCGGCAGTTACTTTATTAAAATAATATTCCATCATTGGTTTTGCCTCTTTGACCGCTAACTCAAAAGAGTCACGGTCCTGACGTAAAGCGTCATCAGGGTCTTTACCACTGGGAATAATAATTACTTTAATATTCATCTCCGCCGCCATTGCTTCCTTAATTCCCCGATCAGCAGCTAGTTGTCCCGCCGCATCGGCATCAAAACAGAGGGCAATATTATTGGTATAGCGCTTGAGCAAAGCGACTTGTTCGCTAGTAAGCGCCGTGCCTGATGAAGCAACAGTATTTTTAAAGCCAAATTGATGGCAAGCAATCACGTCCATTTGACCTTCAACCACAATCGCTAAGTCTTGGGATTTAATATAATTCTTTGCCTTATCCAGTCCAAATAACACGCGGCTCTTATCATAAATTGGACCTTGTGGACTATTAATATACTTACCCACCTTATCATTTACCACCTCAGGATTAATACGAGCCGAGTACGCAATCGGGTTACCATTTACATCATTTACCGGAAACATAATGCGGTCACGGAAGCGGTCATAGAAACGATTGCCTGCCCCTTCTTTTCTCACCACTAGTCCCGCCTCTAACATTTCTTGAGTTAGATATTTATTGCCTTCCAGCGGACGAGCGCTTAGTAGCTTCATCAAAGAATCCCAAGAATCAGGGCTATAACCAATTTGCCACTCTTCAATCACCTCTGGAGTAAGTCCGCGTTTGGTAAGATAAGCTAAGGGTTTTTCGCCTACACTAGTTTTTAAAACGTGATGATAATATTTCACTGAAAGTGCCATAATATCAAGCAGTCGGTTACGTTTGCTATGAGTTTCTGGGTTATCATTTCTAAGCACTACTCCCACTTTAGGGGCGAGTTCACGAACAGCTTCTGGAAAATTCAAACCTTCCATTTCCATCAAAAAAGAAAAGACGTCACCGCCTTTACCACATCCAAAACAATGCCAAA
>CAZHYP010000056.1:0-4279 GCA_964536885.1 uncultured Gammaproteobacteria bacterium
GGAACCAATAACGATATCGATTTGGAATTTAGGATCTTCCACACCCATGCGCTTTTTAAGAGCTTCGACTTCTTCTTCGCGAATTGGGGTAGGGATAGTTCCTGTTCCAATGAAACCAGTAACATTAGGAGTATTACGAACAATATACCAAGATTCATCAGTTACCATCATTTCCACTAAAATATATCCAGGGAAGATTTTTTCTTCAACGACTTTACGTTTGCCGTTTTTGATCTTAACCTTCTTTTCGGTTGGAATTAAAATGCTGAAAATCTTATCCTCCATATCGAGGGATTCGATTCTTTGTTTCAAGTTCTGTGCGACATTTTCTTCGTAACCAGAATAGGTGTGAAGAACATACCAGCGACGGCCTTGATTTAAAAGTTGTTTGGCCATAAAGGTAACAACATGCGGAAAAATCTGTTAGCAATTTTGCTGTAGAAAATTCCAAATGTACTATTTAAAAGATTAAAATTTGTATAATAAAGCCTTGAAAGCCTCTTGAAAACCGTAGTCTAACAATCCTAAAAACAAAGCAACAACTAAACTGATGCCAATTATTAAAATAGTGTAATGATAGGTTTCTTTCTTTGTTGGCCAGGTCACCTTTTTCATTTCCTCAATTGATTCCTTGATGTAATTTGTGAGTTTGTTCATAACTTTCTAAAAAATTAAAATAGGCAATATTGTTCAATTTAAAAACAGCCTTGGCGGCTATTTATCGTATGCTTAAATAATACAAAATTATCTCCGGCCTGTCAACCGTTTTATTTGCTTTTTAGAGTTAAAGACGGTAAAATTAAGTTATAAAGCCTTTTAAACTTATAAAGTGCTAATTTTAGCCAAATATTATATGGTAAGCCCGAATCTTATCAAAAAAAATCAAGAAATAAAACCAGCCGAAATCAACGAAAATGCCAAAAGACTTTTTCAGGTCGTTTACAATAGTCAAAACAAGAAAGGACCGGCTGGCGATGATGATACGCCTAAGATTAATGTCTCTGAAGTTATTTCAAAACTGGCTTTTTTTTACGAGAAGATTAGAAATGCTATTGACTACGAGGAAGATCATCTGCTACGCAAAAATGCGATTATTCGAATCTTAAAAAGACAAATTGTTATTGAAGGGGTGCTAATAAAAAACATTGATACCCTGGAGGTATCTAAGCATCTTTTAACCGAACTCATTCGTGGCGGCTATTTACCTAATGATAAAATTCCTGAAACAAAAATTTCCGAAGTAGCCGGAATGTTTAACAAATATTTTAATTTAAGAAGTATTTGTTTAACCAAGATTAATTCCGAAATGAATATCAAGAAGGATGTAAATAAGGTTAAAAACTTAATTAACGAAAAGAATGTTTTAACTGATTGGATTTTATCACTGGCCGCTTGTGAGATTGAAGAAAATTTAAATCCTAATAAAGTTAAGCAAGCGATGATTGCTAATCTTTATGATTTTTTAAACCATAATATTAACTTAGCGGCTGGTTTAGATTTTAAAGCTGACTTAGAAATTCAGATTTATCTAAGTATTTGTCGTACTTATGGTCGTTTTGATGAAGATATGTTGTCATTTGTTTTATTTAAATATTACAACGATGACTGGACTAAACCAAATCTATCAGAACAAGATGTCATTCGTATTGCGGGGCTAGCTAGAGGCTTAAGAGTAGAAATTGTACGTCAGTTAACACATCCTTTGGTTAAGCAGATGGACAGAGTAACTAAAAAATATGCTCTGTATTCATCAATCATGTTTGAAACAATCGAACCCGATCCAGTAAAAAATTACAACGAAATTTATACCAACGAGAAAACTTTTTTTGCAAATGTAAAAAAGGTTTGTGCAGCTAAATATAAAAAAGCCAAGGGTCGTCTGTGGAGAGTTGCTCTTCGAAGTATTATTTACATCTTTTTAACTAAATCGATCTTCGTTTTTGCTTTGGAAATTCCAGCCACGCAATGGTTTAATGAGCCTATTAATCCGGTATCACTAGCTATTAACGTTGCTTTTCCAGCCTTACTATTATTCTTTATAGTTTTCTGTACTAAAATTCCGGGCGATAAAAATACGGAAAAAATTATTAGCGGAGTTAAGGAACTATTCTTTATTGGACACGAGAGAAGGTCTCCAATTGTGTTGCGCCCTAAGAATAAAAGGAACGGTTTTGTTAATTGGATTTTTAACATTATATATACCGCCGCTTTCTTTGTTTCCGTTTATTATATTATTAAAGCTCTAACCTTTATTAATTTTAATTGGGTCAGTATTGTAATTTTCTTATTCTTCTTGGCTTTTGTTTCTTTCTTTAGCGTAGTTACCACTAGTGGTGTTAAAGACTTAATTGTTATTGAGCGCCGCGAAAATATTTTCACATTACTGATTGATTTATTCTATATGCCGATTATTATGATTGGTAAATGGATGTCGAGTAAAGTATCAAAAATTAATGTCTTTATTTTCATCTTTGATTTTATTATCGAAGCACCGTTTAAAGTGGTGGTTGAAGTGGCTGAAGACTGGACTCGTTATGTTAAAGAAAGAAAGGATAATATGGTTTAATTTATGTTAGGAACTTTATATGTCGTGGGAACGCCAATTGGTAATTTAGAAGATATAAGCGCTCGAGCACTTCGAATTTTTAAAGAAGTAGATTATATTTTATGTGAAGATACGAGAACTACTCGTAAGCTTTTAGATAGATACGAAATTAAAACTTCAACCATTTCTTATCATCAACATTCTGGTGGTGGTAAGATTGATCAGATAGTTAGATGGTTGTCTGAAGGGAAGAATATGGCACTGGTCTCTGATGCTGGTACGCCTGGAATTTCTGACCCTGGAGCAACTCTAACAGCAGCCATCAGAGCTGAATTTGGTAATGAAGCTAAGATTGAGGGTATTCCTGGAGCTTCGGCAATTATTACAGCACTATCCATCTCCGGTTGGCCTGTCGATCGTTTTTCTTTTTTAGGTTTCTTGCCTCATAAAAAGGGAAGACAAACAATGATTAAAGAAATTTTAGCCATTGATTATCCGGTAGCAGTTTATGAATCAAAACACCGCATTTTAAAATTGATGGAAGAATTAGACTTGTTTTCTTCCGAGGCTAAAATAAAATTAGAAATAATGTTAGGTCGTGAATTAACTAAAATATTTGAGAGTTGTTATTTTGGAACACCTGCCGAACTAGCGACTAAACTTAAAACCGACACCGACATGGGCAAGGGAGAATTTGTTGTCCTAATTAGAAAAATAAAAAAATAAAATATGACAAAACCTTTTTATATTACTACCACTTTACCATATACCAATTCCGATCCGCACATTGGTTTTGCAACCGAATTAATCAAGGCCGATGTTATTGCCCGCTGGCATGCTTTAAATGGCGAGGAAGTCTTTTTTAATACTGGTACTGACGAACACGGACTCAAGATTTATCAAAATGCTGTTGAAGCCGGTCTTACTCCTCGAGAATATTGCAATCCATATGCGGCTAAGTTTGAATCTTTAAAAGAGGTGCTTAATTTAACTTTTAATAAGTTTATTAGAACCACTGATGACGATCATGTTGCCGCTGCTGGGGAGTTTTGGAAGCGCTGTGAAACGGCTGGAGATATTTATAAAAAAAATTACCAAGTAAAATATTGTGTAGGGTGTGAACTTGAAAAACAAGAATCAGATTTAGAGAACGGTCGTTGTCCACTTCACCCAAATAGAGAGATTGAAATTATCGAGGAAGAAAATTACTTTTTTAGATTTTCTAATTATGGCGAGAAGTTAATGAAGTTTTATGAAGTTCATCCTGATTTTGTAATTCCCAATCATCGTTTTAATGAAATCAAAAACTTTGTTGCTGGTGGTCTGCAAGATTTTAGTATTTCAAGACTTAAATCAAAGATGCCTAACGGCGTACCAGTGCCAGGCGACAGCGAACAAGTGATGTATGTGTGGTTTGATGCTTTAGTAAATTATATTTCTACTCTTGGTTGGCCAAAAGAAGATAGCGATTTTAAGAAGTTCTGGCCAGGCATGCAAGTTTGCGGTAAAGATAATTTAAGACAGCAGACAGCGATGTGGCAAGCAATGCTCTTGTCCGCTGGCTTACCAAATTCTACTCAAGTTTTAGTCTTTGGATTTTTAACCGCTAACGGACAGAAGATTAGTAAGAGTTTAGGTAATGGCGTTGATCCATTTGAATTTGCCAGTAAGTATGGCGCTGATACTTTAAGATATTATCTACTAACTGATATTTTACCTTTTGAAGATGGTGAT
>CAZHYP010000057.1:0-2276 GCA_964536885.1 uncultured Gammaproteobacteria bacterium
AAGTCTTAGACGGCAACACATTGAACGAGCATCATCTCGATCCATGTCGGAATTTACAAAATTGGAAAAATAAGGAATACCATATTTAGCTGTCATTTCCCACATTGGTTTTAAGCATTCTCTGTCCCAATCAAAATTCTTATCAACTTGATAAGTCGGAATTGGAAAACCAAATACACGACCGGTAGAATCTCCTTCAAGCATCACTTCGGCGAAAGCCTGGTTAAAAATATCCATTTCGGCTTGAAAATCTTTATACTTTTCCTCTTTAACTTCCCCACCAATAACTACGTTTTCTTCACCAATCAGCTTAGAAGGGGTAACATCTAAAGTAACATTAGTAAACGGGGTTTGAAAACCAACACGAGTTGGAACATTAACGTTAAACATAAATTCCTGAAGACCCTGTTTTACTTCTTTATATGTTAAATGGTCATAACGGATATATGGAGCTAGATAAGTATCAAAATTAGAGAAAGCTTGGGCACCAGCGGCTTCACCTTGCATGGTGTAGAAGAAATTAACAATCTGCCCTAAAGCACTTCTAAAATGTTTTGGCGGTTTACTTTGAACTTTTTCTGGAACACCTTGAAAACCTTTAATCAGTAAATCTTTTAAATCCCAGCCGCAGCAATAAGGAGCGAGTAATCCTAAATCGTGAATATGCAAGTCGCCACCAACGTGAGCTTTTCTAATATTTTCTGGATATAATTTGTTAAGCCAATAACGAGCCGAAACAGCAGAGGCAATATAGTTATTTAAACCTTGCACTGAGAAACTCATGTTGCTATTTTCCTTAAGACGCCAATCAGCTCGTCCTAAGTAATCCTCCATTAATTTTTCATCAGAAGTTCCTTTGTTAATATCACGAAGTTGACGATGTTGATCACGGTAAATAATGTATGCTTTAGCCAAGTCAACTTGTTTGTTTTCAATTAAAGTAGCTTCAACAATATCTTGAACTTCTTCAACAGCAGGAATGGTGTGTTTATGAAAATGTTTAGCAATGTTTTCTACTATCTTAGTACTTAATTCCTCAGCCAAAGAATCATTTTTTTCAGAAATAGCTTCTTGAGCATTACGAATAGCCTTAGTGATTTTGTTTCTATCAAAAGGCACAATTTCTCCAGAACGTTTACGAATTTGGGTAATGATTTCCGGCATAGCGATTGGCTAGTGTTTTAAAGATTATAGAAGCATGGGGCTATTATACAATCTTTAAAACATTAACTTGGTTATTTTTTTTCTTTTATTAATTTATTAAGTTCTTTTCTAAATTCATTAGCATCCTTAAATTGTTCATAAACTGAAGCGTATCTAATATAGGCTACTTGATCTACTTTTTTAAGTTGTTTCATTACCATCTGTCCAACCTGTCGAGAGGTAATTTCATTTTTCTTAAGCTTCTGTAAGTCTCTTTCAATACCATGAATCAGCTGCTTAAACTTATCTTCGGTAACAGCCCTCTTTTCTAATGATTTTTTGAGACCACTAATTAACTTTTCACGGCTGTAAGACTCTCGTCTGCCATCGCGTTTAACAATCATTAAATCCAATAGTTCGACTTCTTCGTAGGTTGAAAAACGAAAACCGCACTTTAAACATTCACGGCGACGTCGAATTGATAAGCCATCGGTCGCAACGCGCGAATCAACCACTTTAGTGTCGTCAAAATAACAAATTGGACATTTCATAGTTATGTATTATTACCTAAAGTTTAAAAATTCGTCAATAGGTTAAATAACAATATTTAGTGGGTCTTTTTTAAGTCGTCACACTACATCTTGTGTGTAACTCCATTGTAAACTAATACTCAAAAAAAAGAAATAGCTATATTTTAAGGAAAAAATAAAGATATTTCTAAATATTAATTGACTGTGGATAAATAGTGGGGAATTTTTTATTTAATTAAAATGGGCTTAAAAATTTCTACAAAAAGTATTAGCCAGTTTTTACGGGCTTAAAAATTTTTACAAAAAATATTAAAAATAAAAAATAAAAAATAAAAAAACAGGACTTTTGGTCCTATTTTTTATGAAATATTAAAATGTGGTTTTACATCATTTTCTTTCGAATAAATGCGGGGACACTTAGGTCATCATCTTCATTATTAGTTACCGCCGGTTGTTCCATTTTCTTCTCAATTATTGGTTTTATTGGAGTATTTTTGAAAACTGATAATTTAGTTTTGGTTTTATCAGCCCAAGACGAGGTTGCCGGAGAAGATTCTCTTTCATTTTCTTCAATAAAAGAATTGGAAGTATAAGTAGTTTTAA
>CAZHYP010000057.1:2376-4260 GCA_964536885.1 uncultured Gammaproteobacteria bacterium
CCAGTTGCTTGACCAATACCCATCAAAGCGGAGCCAGCGTTAGACATAACCGCCTTAACATCGGCAAAGTCGGCATTGATGATACCAGGAACAGTGATAATCTCAGCGATTCCCTGAACACCCTGACGAAGAACGTCATCGGCAATATTAAAAGCTTCAAGTAATGAAGTTTTCTTATCAATCACTTGAAGTAATTTATCATTAGAAATAGTAATAATGGTGTCTACCTTATCAGCCAATTCAGCAAAAGCACGGTCAGCAATATTTTTACGTTGACCACCTTCAAAAGCAAATGGTTTAGTAACCACGGCTACGGTTAAGGCACCAAGTTCACGAGAAATTTTAGCTACCACAGGAGATGCTCCGGAACCAGTTCCGCCACCCATACCACAGGTAATAAACACCATGTCGCAACCCTTTAAAGCTTCTCTGATTTCATTTTCAGACTCTTCAGCCGCCGCTTTACCAAGTTCTGGATTCATACCAGCACCAAGTCCACGAGTAACTGTTTTACCAATGTGAATTTTTTCACCGGCTTTATTATAATGTAATGCTTGAATATCAGTGTTTACCGCTACGAATTCTACGCCTTTAATACCACCATCAACCATACGGTTAATCGCGCTACCGCCGCCGCCGCCAACGCCAACAACTTTTATTTTAGCGAAAGTTTCAATTTCTGGTTTAATTTCAGCCATATGACTATTTATAGACAGAAAATAAAAAAGATAATTTCAAGTCTATATTCTAAATATATTTATTATTTTGGAATGATGTGTTGAAAAAAGTTTTTAGCACGACCAAAAACTCCTTCCAAATTTTTTCGAATGTTGTTATTACCAACGGTTTCGGCACTATTATGGTTTCCCCAGATAACAAGACCAAGAGATGTTAAGAATTCTGGAGTTTTAACTTTATCAATTACCACATTAACATTGCGAGAAACGCCAATACAAGCTGGTAATCGCAGTTTTCTTTTAGCTAAATCAACCAGTCCGTTAAGCTCAGCGCCACTACCAACAAAAACAATACCGGCTGGAAGCATGCCTGATCTATCTACTTTTTTAAATTCAGCATCAATTTTTTCTAAAATCTCTTCAACGCGAGCCTCAATTATTTCAGCTACATAATGACGAGAAATTGTTTCAATATCATCATTTACATCTTCTTCTTTAACGAGTTCACGAACATCAACCTCTTCTTCCCTATCAATGTCGGCTGGATTACAAGAACCAAATTCCATTTTAATTCTTTCAGCTAAATTAATTGGGCAACGTAAACCAATAGCAATATCAGCGGTTACGTGTTCAGAGCCGATTGGTAAAATAGCGGTGTGAAGCAGATTTCTTTCTTCGTAAATAGCGATTGAAGTTGTAGATGAGCCAATGTTAATCAAAGCAACACCAAGTTCTTTTTGTTTAGGGGTTAATACTGATTCTGAAGCAGCCAAAGGAGCTAAAACTAAATCTTCAATTTCCAGTCCAGTGCGATAGATGGCTTTGGTTAAATTCTTAATCTGAGTTGAAAGGCCCTGGATGATTAAAGTCTCTACCTCCAGGCGAATACCAGACATACCGATTGGATCTTTGATATCAGTTTGATTATCAACCGCAAACTTAACTGGAATAACGTGCAGAATTTCATAGTTGACGGGAACAGCAAGAGCACGAGCGGCTTCAATAGCACGGTTAACATCGGCTTCATTAATTTCGCCATCACTTTTAGAAACAGCGACTACGCCTTTACTGCGCTCACATTTTACATGAGGATCGTTGATGCTTACCCAAACGTTAGTAATTGGCACACCAATTAAACGTTCGGCTTTTTCGAGGCAGGCGGAAATAGAAGAAGTGGTTTCTTCAATACTGCTTACCACCCCTTTAT
>CAZHYP010000058.1:0-4219 GCA_964536885.1 uncultured Gammaproteobacteria bacterium
CGGGAATAAATTACGTTGGTTCACGCGAACATAACTTAGTTATTCGAGAGAGTAAAGGGACTAAGTTTGCTTTTTTGTCATATACTTATGATGAGTCTAAATTAATCGCTAGTATCAATGATTCAATCGAACCCGATATTAAAACTGCCAAAGAACAATCTGATGTTGTAATTGTTTTAATGCACGCTGGCACCGAATATACACGTAAACCAAATCAAAGCCAAATTAATTTTGCCCACCAAGCAATTGACTCCGGCGCTGATTTGGTAGTTGGCACGCATCCTCATTGGCCACAAACAACCGAGACTTATCAAGGTAAAACCATTATCTACTCTTTGGGCAATTTAGTCTTTGATCAAATGTGGTCTCAGGAAACCAGTCAGGGTTTAGTGGTTAAAGTCTATTTTGATGGTAAAGAACAGTCTAATATCGAATATCTTCCTATTAGTATTAAAGATTATGGGCAAGCAGTTTTGATGCCGGACGGTATGGAAAAAGACAATCTTTTAAAATCTTTGGAGCTTAAATAATTAGTGACGCTCTAGTTTATAACCACGACCAGAAACCGTTTTGATAAGAAACGGTTTTTTAAAATCAACTTTGTGACGCAATCTTAGAATATAAGATTCTGTAACATTTGAAGTATGATGACTGGCCTCATCCCAAGCTCTTTCATTAATATCTTGTCTGGTGAATGTCTTGCCCGGATTTTCCATTAATAATTTCAGCAACCTAAATTCTTTTGTGGTCAGATAAATAGGTTGGCTATTGCGGTAAGCTTCGTGGCTCATTAAATTAAGTTCTAAATCAGAATAAGTAATATTTTCTTGATCAGTCTGCTTCTGGCGTCTTAAAAGAGCACAGATTCTCGCCTGTAGTTCGGTAAAGAAAAATGGTTTTACCAAATAGTCATCTGCTCCTTGGTCCAACAAATTAATTTTATTTTGAGTTTGGTCGCAAACGGAAATAGCTAAAATAGGAATAGTGCAACCGTTTTTTCTAAGATGCTCAATAATTTCTTGCCCGTTTATTTTTGGTAACAGGTAATCAGTGATTATTAGGTCATAATCGTTATTGCTAGCTAATTGTAAACCACTTTCACCATCGGTCGCTAAATCAATTACATAATTATTGCTTTTTAAAAAATCATTTAGCGTTTTAGCAATTAAATTATCATCTTCAATAATAAGAAGTTTCATAAAATAACGTTTATTTTCCTAAAAATATAACTAGGTATATTATACAATATTTAGTATGAAAATTTTGTAAAGAAATTGTGGTCATTTTTTATCTAACATTAAATAATATTTATTTTTGTTAAAGATTGATTTTCCCGTCTTTAAAGGGTATTATATAAAAGAAGCTGTTAATTTATGAGTTTATTTGGCAACAAATCAAATACTCGTTCACGTCGTTTTTTGTCCGGTTTGGAAAATGAACACTCTGATCCTTTCGTTGTTCGCGAAGGGAAGTTTAGTTATGGCCAGCTAAAAGATTCTTATTATTATTCTGATTGGACAGAGCACTCTTTTCTGTCAGATGATGGAGACAAAGAAATTGTTGGTCGAACTTTTAGTTTTTCTAAACTCTTTTATATCAGAGCTTTTTTGTTATTTTTACTTTTACTATTATTTTCGCGAGCTGCTTGGCTCCAGATTGTTAAAGGCGATTATTATTATTTATTGGCCGAAGGGAATCGTTTGAGAATTGAAACCATCGAACCGCGACGTGGTATTATCTACGATAAAAATTTAATTCCTTTAGTTAGAAATACTGCCAACTTCGTTTTATATTTAAGACCAATTGATTTGCCAAAGAATGAATTAGACCGTGATAACTTAATTAGAAAAGTGGCTGAGATTTTAGATGAAGGAGATCCTTTAATAAACACCGAAAATACTTCCGGTACAGTAGAAAACATTGGTAATCTGTCTTTAGTATCAGACACTCCATCATATTTTAAAATTAAAACTCTTTTGGATAAGGTGACAATTGGTTCTTTGGAATCATACCAACCATTATTTGTTGCAGATAATATTGAATACAATAAGGCAATGCTTTTATCTTTGAAGTTAAAAGAGTTACCCGGTGTTTTCTTATCAAATAAAATTCGTCGCGAATATTTGTTTCCTGTTATCAATGATAAAACCGGCGAAAAGGCTTTAAGTTTTTCCCATGTTTTGGGTTATACCGGTAAAATCAGCGATAATGAATTTAAAAAGTTAAGAAGTGATTATTCCCTGATTGATTATATTGGTAAAAATGGTTTGGAATATTTTTGGGAGAAAGAATTAAAAGGGGTTCCTGGCAAAAAAAATATTGAAGTTGATGCCTTGGGGCGTCAGAAAAAAATTGTTAACGAAGTTCCAGCTCAAAACGGAACCAATTTACGTTTAGCAATTGATGCTGATTTACAAAGAAAGACCGAGGCGGTAGTTGATAATTATTTAAAGAGATTAAATTTGCACCGTGCTTCGGTTATTATTATGAACCCGCAGACGGGAGAGATTATGACCTTGGTTTCTTTGCCCGCTTATGATAATAATTTATTTGCTAAAGGAATTAAACAAGAAGATTATCAAAAGTATTTAAATGATCCCGAGCGACCTTTATTTAATCGTTCGATTTCCGGTGAATTTCCTAGTGGTTCGACTTTTAAGTTGGTGGTAGCCGCTGCTGCTTTGCAAGAAAAAATTATTAATGAAACCACGAGTTTTTTATCAACAGGTGGTTTGCATATTGGACAATGGACTTTTCCTGATTGGAAAGCTGGCGGTCATGGTCAAACCAATGTTAGAAAAGCGATTGCTGAATCAGTAAACACTTTCTTCTATTATGTCGGTGGTGGTTATCAAGATTTTGTTGGTTTAGGGGTCGAGAAGTTAGGTAAATACGCCAAATTATTTGGTATTGGTGTTAAGACGGGAATTGATTTACCAAATGAGGCGACTGGTTTTGTGCCTACTGCTGAATGGAAGGAAGAAACCAAAAATGAACCCTGGTACATCGGCGACACTTATCATTTTGCTATTGGTCAGGGTGATGTTCTAGTTACCCCGCTTCAAGTAGCTAATTACACCGCTGTAATTGCCAATGGGGGAAAGTTAATGGAACCTCATTTAGTTAGTGCTTTTTTGGATTCCAATAATAATGTAATTAAAGATGTTTCTCCAAAGGTAATTAAGAAGAATTTTATTGACGACGCTAATATTAATATCGTCAGAGAAGGGATGCGTCAGACCGTTTTAGCTGGTTCGGCTCGTAGTTTGCAAACTGTTCCAGTAGAGATGACTGGTAAGACGGGAACTGCTCAGTGGTCCAGTAAAAAAGCCCCCCACGCGTGGTTTACTGGGTTTGCCCCTTATAAAGATCCTCAGCTAGTAATTACCGTTTTAATTGAGGAAGGACGCGAAGGTAGCACAGTGGCAGTGCCAATTGCCAAAGAAATTATGCAGTGGTATTTCGGTGGTCGCGATAAGGCCACTATTCCTCCGGTGACAGTGCCGGAGGCCACTTCTACAGAAGTATATTTAGACTAAAATTAAAGCCAATTCTTCTTTATTAGCACTCTATTGACACGAGTGCTAATTTTTTATATACTTAATTTGTACTAATAAATATATGATTTCTGACCGCAAAAAAATTATTTTACGCACCATTATTAAAGAGTATATTAAAAATGCTCAACCAGTTTCATCTGGTCAATTGGTCGAAAAATGTAAGCTTGGAGTTTCTCCGGCGACGGTTCGTAATGATATGGTAGAGCTTGAAGAGGAGGGCTATATTGTGCAGCCTCATACCTCAGCGGGACGCATTCCCACCGAACTGGCTTATAAGTTAGAACTTGAAGAATTAAATAAAGAAAAGAATAGTTTAAAAGAATCAGAACTTAGTGTTCTAAACAACTTATTTTCTTTTGAAGAAGCGGGCTCTAAACAAACCGCTAAAGCGATTGCCGAATTATCAAGTAGCGCTGTTTTCTGGGCTTTTCATAAAAATGATTTGTATTACACTGGTCTTTCCAATTTATTTTCTCAACCAGAGTTTAAACAATCAGAAATAGTTTATGATGTTTCGGTGGTTATTGATCACATGGAAGAAATTATTGATGATATGTTTGAGCGCATAGGTGATGGTGAACAAATTTTGATTGGTTCTGAAAATCCTTTTGGCGCTTTTTTAAGTACTGTTTTGGTCAAATATAAAAAAGATAAAAAAT
>CAZHYP010000059.1:0-3858 GCA_964536885.1 uncultured Gammaproteobacteria bacterium
AGTTTAATTGAACTTATTGTTTCGGTCTCTATTATTGCTTTAGTGACTGGTATTTTTTTGGCCAATTATAATTCGGCTAATCGTCGTTCAGATTTAACTATGACTGCCCAGAAAATGGTAGCCGATATTCGCATGGCACAAAACTACGCTCTTGGTTTAGCTCGTTATGGTTTAAGTGGCTCAACTAATGTTCCGGCTGGTGGTTGGGGAATACATATTGACCCTACAAACTATGGTAATAATAAATATGTTTTGTTTGCTGACGATAATGGCAATCAACTTTTTGACAGTGACGAAGCGGATGTTCGTTACGGAGCCCAAGTAACTACCTTACCAAATAATATTATAATCGACTCTCTTTCAGCGGGCTCTAAAGTAGATATTACTTTTTTACCACCTAATCCCGTTACTACTATTCGTGGTCCACTATCAACTTTTACTGTCTCAAATATTATTTTAAAAGATGTTAAAACAAATACCACTAAAACCGTTCGGATTAATTATTTAGGACTCGCTGAGGTAGTTAATTAATTTATGAAAACTAGTAAACAATTAAAACTTAAAGCCGGTTTTTCACTGATGGAAATTTTGGTGGTTTTGTTTATTGTTTCCGTTTCTCTTTTAGGGGTACTCTCTTTAATTATTCAAAACATTCAAGTCCAAAGTATTAATAAAAATAATTTAATCGCTTCCAGTTTGTCACAAGAAGGAATAGAGCTAATAAGACAGATAAGAGATAATAATTGGAAAAATACTTTGCCTTTTGATACAGGACTAGCAAGTGGCTCATACCGCATTGATTATCGTCATAACATCGCCTATTTAGTTTCTACTCCTAGCGATTATCTGTTGTATACTCAAAATGGTTTTTACGTGCATAACGACGGTGTTGGGGTTGATTTTGTGCCCACCATTTTTAGTAGGCAGATTGTGATTGATAAATTAAGTAGTGATACTTTGCAGGTTCGGTCGATTGTTTCTTGGGTCGATCATCAACGTCCTTATCGTTACGAACTACAAACTCTATTGTATGATTGGAATTAAAAAAAATAAAAATAAAGAAGGTTTTTCTTTGATTGAAGTTTTAGTTTCAACGGCTTTGTTTGTGGTTATAATTACCGCGGCGATGAATATTTTTAAGTTGGTGATTGAAAGTCAACGCGAAGCTATTGCCACTCAAAATGTTGAAGAAAGTTTAAAATATTTTTTAGAAGTAACCGGTAAGGAAATCCGCATGGCTAAACGAAATAATACTTGGTGTTCACATTTAGGACTAGGTCCAACTGATATTTATAAAGTGACTACTAATCTTGGTGGCGATGTTTTAAATTTTAAAAATTATAATAACGACTGCGTTAGCTATTATATTGGCAATGTAAAAGGAGTTAATCGTTTCGCAATTCTTCGAAATGGTATGGTTGGTTATTATATAACTCCAGAAAAAGTAAATATTGATGAACTTAAATTTGTGGTCTCAACCTCCACTCAGCCAGCAGTAACAATGGAACTAGTAGCCCATGCTTTGGGCGGAAGTAATACCAATCAATCAGTGATGCGAATTCAAACTACTCTGTCATCTCGCTATTACAAAAAAGATTAATTTTATGAAAAATAAAAAGGGCAGCGCCTTACTTTTAACTTTATTTTTAATCTCCGGCATTATGGTGGTGGCTTTTGCGGGCTCTTATTTAATTGTTTCCGGACTTCGCTCTAGCGGTTTGCAGTATGATTCGGCTCGAGCTTATTTTGTAGCTGAAAGTGGCGCCGAATATTCTTTATTGCAGGTTAGAAAAAATGGTTTTGATTTACAAGCTCAACCTTGGGGGGAGCTTTTTGAAGAAAATATGCCTGGTGCTTATCCAGGAACTTTTTTGGTAGAATACAAAACTTGGACCCCGATTGTTTTATCATCCGTTGGTTCTTATGGACTGACAAAGAGAAGCGTTGAGCTTAATTTTTAGCAATATTTATAAAATTAAAAAGCTATGTTTAAAATAGCTTTTTTGTTAACCAAAAACCTTTGCGTCTCTGTCTAAAAATTGGTATAATTTAAGTAATTGTAAGAGGCAGAATATTACCGCCTATGATTAATGAAAACAACAAAAAAATATTAACTCGGCACTCAAAAGTGACCAGTTTTTTAGTTGTCTTTTTGATAAGTTCTTTTTTGTTTGGTGGCAATGTTTTGGCAGTTAATGATTATACTAAGGCTACTGGTGCGACACCTATTTCAACAAGTTGGAATAATTCAGTTAGTAATTACGACAAGCCTTTAAATGGCAGTTTAAGTGCGCCAGAATGGAATGGTTTGTTTTATGATTTTGTAAATACTTGGACAACAGCTAATATGGCTGGTCCTTTAGGAATTGGCAGTGCTTCACCATCGGCCGCTTTAGATATTTTTAGTAAAGTAAAAATTACTTCCGGTGGCATTATTTATAATACAGATTCTAGTAGATACTTAGATATGTCAGGAACTCTGTCTGATTCTTTAAAAGTTTCTGGCAATTTATATTCTACTGCCGGTGTTTTAAAAATCGATGGCACTGGAAATAATTATTTAATGGGCAATGTTGGTATTGGAACAGTTAGTCCGGCAGCAGCACTTCATGTAAACTATCCAACATCGGGTAGTGCCATATTTCAAGTGGGAACAGCTGATGGTGGTTCAAACGCTGATATTAAACTTGGTTATAATGGCTATGGTTGGTATTGGAGATATCTTGGTTCAGGTGCTGGAGACAACAACGAATTACAACTTTGGAGTGAGGGCGCTGGCGGAACCGATCAACAAGCTTATGGAATAAAACAAAGTGGTATTATTACTTTCCCAAAGAACGTTTATTTTGGTGGAAAGGTTGGTATATCAACCACCACCCCAACTTCAGCCCTAGACGTTAACGGGCTTATTAAAATGAGAAGTTATACAATTTCTCAACCGGAAGATGTTATTAATAAAAGTTATTTAGATTCTGCTTTATCAAGCAGCACCGCTAGCATTATCACTCAGGTAGCAACCAGTAGTTTTTGGCAGGGAAGTTTAACCGGCGACGCTTATAGCAGTAACACTGGAAATATTGGAATTGGTACTTCTACTCCTGGTGCTAAACTTCAGGTAAATGGAAACGCCATTTTTGGCACAGTTGCCGCTTCAGCTGCGGTGGCAAATCCTTTGAATGTATCCTTTGGTTCAACATATGGTAATAGCACTCCTGGTAGTGTTAATAACTTAAAATGGGATTTATTTACTAGCAGTTCATCTGGAAGTCGTTATGGTATTGGTATGTCATCTGGTTTAATGGAATTTCAAGCTGGACCTGGCGGAGGTTTAGGATTTTTTGTTAATCAGGGAACTGAAGCAATGAGAATCATTTCCGGTGGTAATGTTGGAATTGGAACGGTGACTCCGGGAGCAAAGCTAGACGTTGCAGGTACTGGTGTTTTTGGAACAGCAATTGGTAATCAGGTTGTTAGTGTTGGTGCTAGCACAGGGCTTGTAAATCAAAGAGTTTATCTTACTTATGATTCGGCTAGTTCAACAGCTAGGTTAGTTGGATCATCGGGTTCAACCAAATTGGGACTTGGTTCAGGAGGTGTAGTTGATAGACTTGTGATTGATACTTCCGGCAACGTCGGTATCAATACGTTTACTCCTGCTTATAAATTAGACGTAAACGGAACTGCTCAATTTACAAATTCTGTCATCGTTGGCACTCCAACCGCTGCTTCACATGCTGCTACAAAATCATATGTTGATTCTGCTGCTGGTGGAGGTGTTGGCGCTGGTACATCTGGTCAAACTTTAAGACACAATGGAACTAATTGGGTTGCTAATTCTACTTTGTATAATAATGGAAC
>CAZHYP010000060.1:0-3544 GCA_964536885.1 uncultured Gammaproteobacteria bacterium
GCTGGAATTGTTGGTGTAAAAAATATTATGATTTTTGGTAAGAACAAGACTATCAGAATTCAAAGTTTAGGTGAAACTCTAGATTCTGAAATTGATTCAATTGCTGATAGTCTTAAGTTTAATTAAAGATACCAGTATAATAAAAAGCACACCATTCGGTGTGCTTTTTTGACATTTACCCCTATTTTTGCTTTAATTTCTATATATGAAAGACAAAATATCAACTAAAACTTTACCAGGCTTCTTGGAATACTTACCAGCGGAGCAGCTTGCCTTTAATAAGATAAAAGACACTATTACTGGTGTTTATGAATCTTATGGCTTTGTACCGCTTGATACCCCAGTTTTGGAGCGTCAGGAGGTGTTGCTAGCTAAGGCTGGTGGAGAGACTGAGAAACAAATTTACTGTTTAGAAAAAGGCGACGAGAAATTGGCGCTGCGTTTTGATTTAACTGTGCCACTCGCCCGTTATGTGAGCGAACATTTTGCTAATTTAGTTTTTCCTTTTAGAAGATATCATGTGGCTAAGGTTTATCGTGGCGAACGTCCACAACGTGGTCGCTTTCGTGAGTTCTATCAAGCAGATATTGATATTATCGCTGAAAACGAGTTACCACTGATTAATGATGCGGAAATTGTTAAAGTAATCTGCGAAGTATTTACTAAATTAGAGCTAGGTAAGTTTAAGGTGCGTTTAAATAACCGCAAACTGCTTAATGGTTTTTTTGCCGAGCTTAATTTAAGTAAAGAGGCTAGTGATATTTTACGTATTATTGATAAGATGGATAAAATTGGTCGCGATGAAATTCGGGAACTATTACTTACTTTTGAAATTGAGGCCGAAAAAGTTGATAAGATTTTAAATTTTGTTTCAATTAAAAATAATGTTATTGCTGAGCTCGAAGCTTTAAAAATTACTAACGAAATTTTTGTAGCTGGTTTATCAGAGATGAAAGAAGTTATTGGTTACCTAAAAGACTTTGGTATCTCAGAAGAAAATTATACGGTTGATTTGACTATTGCTCGCGGTCTAGATTATTACACTGGCACCGTTTATGAAACAGTTTTAAATGACTATCCACAAATTGGTTCAGTTTGTTCTGGTGGTCGCTATGAAAATTTAACATCATATTATAGTGATAAAAAATTATTAGGCGTTGGTGTCGCCATTGGTTTGTCTCGTTTATTTTATCAATTGGTAGAAGCAGGACTTATTAAAGTAGAGCAGGCAACTTCGGCTGATGTTTTATTGGTAAGTGAAAACTTAGCTGCAGCCTCTAAATTAGCCGATGATTTAAGAGTTCAGAAAATTGCTGTAATTGGTGCTTATGGCGCCGAAAAGTTTAAAAAGAAATTAACCTTAGCCAACAGATTGGGTGTTAAAGCGGTTATTATTTTAGGTGATGATGAAATTAAGGCTAATTATTTTTCGGTTAAGGATATGGTAAGCGGTGAGCAGATACAAGCCAAGAACATCGAAGAGGTGGTTAAGTTTATAAATAGTTTATAATAGATATCTAAAACTCGTATACTATAGCGAAGAAGGGGTTTTATCCCCTTTTTCTTTGCAAAACAAATATATGTCGGAAACGGAAAATAAAACTGAAGAAAAAGAACTTCCTCAAATTTCTAACAAAGAATTTTGGAGTAAACTTTGGCAATTACTCGATGAGAGTCATCGTTTGATTTTTGTTATTTTAGCCTTTACTGTCTTAGCGGCGCTTTTAGATTTGTTAAAACCTTATCTTGTTAAATTAGTGATTGATAGTTTGACCAATTTTCAAAAAGAAAATTTAATGATGATGATTATGTTGGTGGGAGCATTTTTTATCAGTGACCAGGTTCGCTCCTGGGTGACTTACTTAAACAATATAAAAATTTTAAGACTATCGGTTGATATTGAATATACTTTAGCGATTAAGGCTCAAAAAAAATTGATGTTTTTACCTCTCGGTTATCATGAAACCGAAAACACAGGTAATAAAATTGTAAAAATTGAAAGAGGAGTTCAGAGAATTATGAATTTGACTGAGAATATTTCCTGGGAGGTAGTTCCAATTTTAATTCAAATTTCTTTTTCTTTAGCTGCTTTGTTTTTAACCGATTATCGTCTTGGGTTGTCGCTATTAATTTTAGCGCCAATATTTTTATATTTAACTTTTAGAGCTAATAAAAAGATGCAACCTTATCGCAAAGAGATGTATAAACAGTATGAGGAAGCTTCTGGAAAAATGACCCAGAGCATTATTAATATTAACGCCGTTCAATCTTTTGTTCAGGAAAATCAAGAGCTTAGTAATTTTGATAAAATTAAAAAAGCAATCAGCGAGAATGAGCATTTTCAGTGGTCAAAGGTTATGTTGTCTAATATGTGGCGTAATAGTTTAGTTAATTTTGGCACCACTGCTGTTTTGTTAATTGGCATTTATTTAGTTTATCAAAATGAAATTACCATTGGTTCTCTAATTTTTGCTTTTACCATGTCGGTTAATTCTTACTCCGCTTTATTTAGATTGTCTCGTTTTTATGATCGCATGGAAGAGGGTAAAGAGGGTGTTCGTCGTTTAATGGATTTATTTTCAGTTGTGAGTAACTTAGTTGAAAAAGAGAATGCGTATCAACCAAAAGATATAAAAGGAGCTATTGAATTTAAAGATGTTTCTTTTAATTATAATAATTCTAAAAAGTCAGCCTTAAATGAAATTAGTTTTACCATTGATGCTGGTAAAATGGTGGCACTGGTTGGTCCTTCGGGGTCTGGCAAAACAACCATTGCCCGTTTAATTTATCGTCACTATGACCCAATGGCAGGTGAAGTTATTTTAGATGGTCGTAATTTAAAAGATTATGACTTACATGGTTTTAGAAAATTCTTAGCCATTGTACCTCAAGAGGTTGAAGTGTTTGATGTGTCAGTTCGTGAAAATATTGCTTATGCTAAACCAAATGCGACTCAAGAAGAAATTGAAGAGGCAGCTAAAACAGCCAATGCCCATGAATTTATTTCTAAGCTTGATAAGGGTTATGATACTTTAGTTGGTGAACGTGGTATTAAATTATCAGGTGGGCAACGTCAGCGCTTAGGTATTGCTCGGGCGCTCCTTGCTGATCCCAAAGTTTTAATTTTTGATGAGGCGACCTCTAACTTAGATAGCCAAAGTGAAGCTTTAATTAAAGAAGCGATGGACCGAATTTCTAAAAATCGCACAACTATCATTATTGCTCATAGATTAAGTACGATCAAGAAGGCGGATAAAATTATTGTCTTTGAAGAAGGTAAAGTGATTGAAAGTGGCAGTCATAACGAGCTGGCTCACATTGAAGGCGGTTTATATAGTAAGTTACTAAAACTCCAAGAACTGGGAGAGATTAAAGAATAGAAAATATGGACTATAAGGCAATAATTATAGTATAATAAGCCTATGCTTAAAATCCAAAAAAATATCAAGTTAGCCCCATATACCACCTTAAAAGTCGGCGCTGCTGCCGAGTTTTTTGCTGTTATTAAGAGTAAAGACGACTTGTTGGAGGCAATCAACTGGGC
>CAZHYP010000061.1:0-3488 GCA_964536885.1 uncultured Gammaproteobacteria bacterium
AATTTTTTTTGTCTTAATGTCAAAACGTACCAAAGATAAAACCAAAAGTGAAGCCGAAACAATGAATGCTAAAGATTTCATTGAGATTCAAGGTGAAGTTGAAGAACTGATGCCGGCTGCCACTTTTAAAGTTGTACTTGAAAACGGTCATGAAATTTTAGCCCACCTATCGGGTAAGATGCGAATGAATAGAATTCGCTTGTTGCCTGGTGACAGGGTTAAGGTCCAGATTAGCCCCTACGATCTTACCAAGGGAAGAATCGTGTACCGTATGTAATATAGAAAGGAAGTTCCCCGACTTCTGAAAAAAGAGATTTAATAATTTAAAAACGCATTATGAAAGTAAGAGCCAGTGCAAAACCAATTTGTAAAGATTGCAAGGTCGTTCGTCGTGACGGTCGTGTACATGTTATTTGCAAAAACCCTAAACATAAACAAAGACAAGGATAAATAAGGAAGCTATTGGCTGAGTTTTTTAAGAACTCAGACTTTATGCTTAAAAAATTATGGCTATTAGAATTGCAGGTGTTAATATTCCAATGGAAAAGAAAGCAGCGATTGCTTTGACTTATATTTATGGTATCGGTAATACCCGTTCCCAGAAAATTTTAGCTGATGCTAAAGTTGATCCAGAAGCTCGTATGAAGGATCTTAAAGAAACTGAAGTCAATGTTCTTCGTGAAATCGTTGAAAAGAAATTTACTGTTGAAGGTGATCTTCGTCGTGAAGTTTCTAGCAATATTAAACGCTTAAAAGAAATTAACTGTTATAGAGGAGCTCGCCACACTAAGCATTTGCCTTTACGTGGACAGAGAACTAAAACAAACAGCCGCACTGTTCGTGGTAATAAACGCGTTACTGCCGTAAGTGGTAAAGCTAAGGCTGGTCTTAAGACTTAAACCATTTAGTTTTTTATCTCTCTCGATAAAACGATCTAATTTTATAAACTATGTCTGATGAAAAGAAACAATTGGAAGAAGAAATTACTCCAGTTACAAAAGAAAATATCTCAGTTGAGCCAGTAGAGGAATCTATTGAAATTCAAACTGAACTTGATAAAGAAGATAGAGAAGAACTAGCTCGTGGTTTTTCTATGGATTCTGCTGACGAAGAATTACCTGAAGAAATTAAGCAGAAACTTGAAAAAAATAAACAAGCTCGTGCTAAGAAAAAATTAGTAAAGAAACGTAAGAAAAAGACCGATAAGGTTGTTAAAATTGGTCGCGCTTACATCAATGCTACTTATAATAACACCATGATTTCTTTAACTGATAACAATGGCGATGTTATTTCTTGGGCTAGCGCTGGCGTGGCAGGTTTTAAGGGTGCTAAAAAAGCTACCCCTTATGCTTCCCAAATCATCACTAAGATTGCTTGTCAAAAAGCTAAAGAAGAATACGGCCTAGAAGAAGTTAGCGTATTTGTTTCTGGTGTAGGTACTGGCCGTGAAGCTGCTATCCGCGCTTTAAATGCTAACGGTTTAAACGTTACTTCTATTAAGGATACTACTCCAGTTCCTCATAATGGTTGCCGTCCTAAAAAACCAAGACGCGTTTAATTTATTTAAGTAATCCACGAAATACATATGGGAAAAAATTTAGAACCACAATGCAAGCAATGCCGCCGTGTTGGCGAAAAGCTCTTCTTAAAAGGAGAACGTTGCTTATCTGCTAAATGCGGTTTAGTAAAACGCAACACCATTCCTGGTTTTCATGGTCCTAAGGGCCGTAAGCGTTTATCTGACTTCGGTTTGCAGTTAGCTGAAAAACAAAAAGCTAAGAAATACTATAACTTACTTGAAAAGCAATTCCGCTTAACTTTTGAAAAAGCTCAAAAGAAAGCTGGTGATGCTGGTAAGAATTTCTTAAGAATGCTTGAAACTAGATTAGACAACACCGTTTACAGATTGGGTCTAGCTACTTCTCGCTACGAATCACGTCAAATTGTTAGCCATGGACATATTACTGTTAACGGAAAAAAAGTTGACATCGCTTCTTACATCGTTAAGACTGGTGATGTTATCGGAATCCGTAAACAAAGTGCAACTAATCGTTTCTTTAAGACCATCTTAGAGAGAAAGAACGTTGAACGTCCAAGTTGGTTAAACTGGGATGCAGCTTCAAAGAGCGGCAAAGTATTACACGAACCAGTTGATACTGATTTACCAGCTAACATCAATGTACAGATTATTATTGAGTATTATTCCAAATAATTTTTAGCCACATGTTCTTTTGCCAGATTTTTATCTGGCGGCAATGTGACAATAGCAACATATGCAAAACATCGCTTTACCTAAAAAAATAGAATTCAAAGCGGGCAACACATCCGGTGAAGGTCAAATTATTATCGAACCTTTATATTCTGGATATGGTATGACACTTGGCAATTCTTTGCGCCGTGTCTTGTTATCATCATTGCCTGGAGCCGCTGTTATTGGTGTGAAGATTAAAGGTGTAAGTCATGAGTTCATGGCTTTACCAGGTCTTAAAGAAGATATCTTAGAAATCATTTTAAATTTAAAACAACTACGTCTTAAGATGTTTACTGAAGAAGAAGTTACTTTAACTTTAAAAGCTAAGGGTCAAACCCAAGTAACAGCTGCTGATATTGAAAAGAACAGTGATGTAGAAATTACTAGCCCAGAACTTGTTATCGCTAATTTAACTGAAGCTTCCGCTTCACTTGAAATGGAAATCTTCGTTAAAGAAGGTCGCGGTTATAAAATGTCAGAAGGTGGCAAACGCGATAATGAAATTGGTTATATTGAAATTGATTCGATTTTCTCTCCAGTGTTATCTGTTAGTATCGACGTCGAGAATGCTCGTGTTGGTAAGATGACTAACTGGGATAAACTCGTTTTAAATATAAAAACTGATAAAACAATTACTCCTGAAGAAGCTTTTGAACAATCGGTTAAAATTTTAGTCGATCAATTCTCAGCTTTACTTCCTGGCGCTTTAGCTGCACCGGCCCCGGTCGCAGAAGAAGTAGCCGAAGAAGTTCAACCAGAAGAAGAAGTTGAAGCAGAAGAGAAGCCAAAGAAAAAGGCTAAAAAATAATTAAGCATTCAGCACGATTTTATGAGACACAGAAATAAAAACAAAATTTTAGATAGACAAAAAGGGCCACGCGAACTTATGTTACGTAACCTTGCATCTAGTATTATTCTTTACGAAAAAGTAAAAACAACTCGCGCTAAAGCCGCAGCTGTTCGTCCTTTAGTAGAGAAGTTAATTACTATTTCTAAGGCCCAAGACTTAAATGCTCGTCGCAGTTTACTAGAAGTATTACTTCAGAAAAATGCTGTACTTAAAGCTATGGAAGTTTTAGGTGTTCGTTACAAGGAACGCGATGGTGGTTATACCAGAACTATTAAACTTGGTGCTCGTCAAGGTGATGGCGCTGAAATGGTTCAAATTGAGTTGGTTTAGTTTAATAAATTCGTTTAGACTTATGAAAAACATAGAAAGAAAATTACATAAAATAGA
>CAZHYP010000062.1:0-3247 GCA_964536885.1 uncultured Gammaproteobacteria bacterium
ACTCCATCTTTCATCGAGGCACTCTTTCCGTATTTTTCAACTGCGACTGCGGCGAGTTTGGCATAAAAGTCGCTCTTACTTTCATCTTCGGCAAAATTGTAGATACTACTCTGAGATTTTAGTGTTAGCGTTTCTCCAAGTTTAACAACAAAAGATAGTTGTTCGCCATAAAGGTCCAAAACAATTTGACTTTCGCCAATCTTTTTCCAATCGCCATTATATGTGGCGGATGGATTTTTAGAGTTTATTTTGACGCGACGGTACGCAAAGGTACCATTATCGTCAAAACGTATCGCTTCCCAGAAAGCTGCTTTTTCTGGGTTTTGCAAGACCCAAATAACGCCGGTCAAACTTTTTGTGTTTTGTGCGGGCGCCTGATTTATCCCTAGAATTGCTAGGAATAAAAAAATTAAAATTGAAGTTCTCATCGGCAGGTTGTTTTAAGGTTCTGACTTAATTTTACTCCTCTTTTTAAGCTTCGGTCAATCAAATTGACAAAATCTGTCAAACGTGACATAATAAAAGACAGTTCATTAAAATATTAACCCACCAAAATACTAGTTTCTATGAATAATCAAGAAAAGATTGAGCTTATTTGTAAGCAAGAAAGAAAAATAACAGTCATCAAAGAATGGCTAATAGTAGCTTTCTTTCTCACTTGTTTTGCCGTTGCCTTGTTGATTGTATATTTTATCTTTGCACAAACCAACGAAGAAGCGCCAAAGAACATTGTGTATGTTTTGATTGTTTTTGCCGCTTCACTTTTTCTCGGATTTGCTTACAACAATAATCTTTCTAAAAGACTTAACCGTCTCTGGGAAGAAAAAAAGGAACTATTTTAAAAGTTGAAACAATGTTTGAAAAAGAAGAATTCAAAGAATCTGCCGCTAAGTTTAAGAAACTTGGCTCCTTGGCAGTAACCGCTCAGGATCATAAGAACATTGGCTCAACTCCACCTAAAGAGTTTCTAAGAGAACTAGAGGGAGAATCAAATCCCACTTTGGGCCAGCTGATGACCGAAGAAGAAATCTCATCCTGGATTTCTGACAATAAGGAAACAATCAATCGGTTTTCAAAAATGGAGCCGAATAATTTTATCCGCTCAACTTTGCCCGAACTCAGAAGAGAATTAAGGCTGGGAAAAAAATATCTTAAGAGTATTGGAAAGCTCTAAGGTAAAACTATACAAGAGGAAGTCTAAAAAATGACTTCCTTTTTTGTTTTGTTTTATAATATTAGTAGTAAAAGTTAAATTAAAATTAAACTAATATGAACAATCTTGACGACGCCACAAATAAGGTTAATTCATCAAAGAAAAACGGTTGGCAAATTATTACGTTATTACTTTTGTTAATTATTGGAGTTCTTTTAGCTTGGTTTAATTGTCAAAAAAATATTAGCAGAGAAATAGAAGCTCCAAAAATGTGTAGTGGTGTCGATATTATTTTCTTTGCGGGCGGCAATGAAAAAGATACTTTTGCTAGTGTGGTTGCCGGTGGTGCTAAGGCCGCTGAAAATGATTTAGGTGCTAATGTAGAATATGTTTGGTCTGGCTGGAACACTAATACCATGATTAATCAGTTCATGGACTCGATGGCTAAGTATCCTGATGCCATTGCAATCATGGGACATCCTGGAAGTAAATCTTTAGCGCCGCTGATTGATGAAGCGGAAAGAAAAAATATTATTGTGACTTCTCAAAATGTTGATTTACCTGAGATAAGATCTAAATATTCCAGCAACAGTTTCGGTTATGTGGGGCAGGCGGTTTATGAATCCGGACTGTTGGTCGCTGATACAGTAGTTCGAAAATATAATTTAAAAGAAGGTGATGAAGCAATAATTTTTGGAGTTGATCCATATTCTAATCCTAGTCGCTATGAAAGAACTAAGGGTGGCGTCGATGGTCTTAAAAAAGGGAAGTTAGTTGTTCACGAAATTGCGATGCCTAATGAAGTCCAAGATGACACCAATTCAGAAGCTGCTTTTAAAATGATTTCGGACGCCTTAATAGCTTACCCAAACACTAAATTAATCATTGCTGACCACGGTCCGCTGACCGCTTCAATGACGGCTCACCTTAAAGCATTGAATAAAAAACCAGGTGAAATTATTGTGGCTGGGTTTGATTTATCGGCGGTTACTGTTGCGGGAATTAGAGAAAATTACATTGGTTTAGTTTTAGATCAACAACCATTTTTACAAGGATACCTACCAATTTTACAGACTTGTCTTACTAAGAAATTTGGTTTTGCCGGTTTGTATATTAACACCGGCATGGGCTTAATTGATAGCTCTAATGTCGATTTGGTAGCAGCGCTCGCTGAACAAAAAATTAGATAATAATATAAATTTGTGAGTATTAATAAAAAAATCGTTGGTCTTATTTTGCTAGGTTTTTTACTGGTGGCAACTGTCTCCACCTTTAGTTCGGTTAATTCTCTCAAAAAAAGCCAAGCTGAAAACTTAAGACTGTTTAAAGCAGAATTTCTCGAGTTAGCTCGAGAGTCTTTTGAAAATAATTCTTATCAGTTTTTTCATAACTTAGATTCCGCCATAAATTTTAATGATAGCAAGGAGGCGGGGCGTGAGAATATTTTAGGCTTTATTGAAAAGAGTAATTATAATGGCAACACTCTTGTTTTTAATATTGATGACCGAAGTTTTTTAAGGGACTATACCAATAACTCTCTCTTAAATATTTATGATAAGAATAGCGTCTAGGTGCTGATGGAAAAATATCTAACAGAAAACTTATTGAATCAAAAAACCGACTTTGATTTAGATAACTTTGCGGAATTTAATACTGACAAAACAAATACAGTCGTTCCGAAGAAAATTCATTTTAAAATTTATAGCGACTCTGGGCTTATGGTTGGTGTGGGACAGGAATTTTTGTCCGCTAAAATCAGACTTGGTTTTATCGAAAGACAAAACACTAGCTTGTTGAATCGTCAAATACACTATTCGGTAGCGATATTTGCAGCCGTTTTTATTTTAACCATTTTGGTATTAATTATTTTATTAAGAAAAATTCTCTTAGTACCGCTTGGCAGAGTGGTGGAGGTGGTGAAGGTTATTACCTCCGGTGATTTAACTAAACAAATAGCTATTAAATCAAAAGATGAGATTGGACAACTAGGTGTGGCGTTCAATGAGATGACAGTTAAGCTTAAAGAGTCCTACCGTATCTTGGAATCGAAAATCGCAGAACGTACCAAGGAGCTTCAAGATGAGCGTGGTAGTT
>CAZHYP010000063.1:0-3212 GCA_964536885.1 uncultured Gammaproteobacteria bacterium
CCAGTTCAGGGTCGTTATTATAATAACAACGAGCACCCATTTGGTCGTCTCCAGCCTTGAGCCAATCTTCGTCACTGATGACATTGGGAATTGATGTCCCGTCATTGTAACGAGTGGCTTTCAAATTTTCGATTGTCCAAATCTGGTCACCGATTTTAACGCTTTGGTAAACGTTACCATCGATGTCCGTTACAGTAGGATTTTTAGTGGTAAAGCTTCCTATGACGGAAACCTCGCCAATGGAATTTTTTGCCTTAATTCGATAGTAATATTTCGTACTATAGTTTAATTCAAAAACATCCATATTGACGTTGGCCACTGCTGTAACATTAACGTTTACTGATAGTCCGTAGCTGGTGGTCGTGCCGTACTCAAGAGTAACGGTCGTGCTTAAGTTACTATTGTTCACTTTAGCTTTTACCAGTGCGGATTTATCGGTGCAAGTAACACTTACTTCTGTAATGCTTGGATAACCACCAAGAGCTTTTACTTCAAGCAAATTGCCGTAGGCAACACCAACGGTGTTAACGGCATAAGCTCTGACGTAGTAAGTTTTTCCAGGGGCCATTTTAACAGAGTCACTAAATGATTCATCGTCTCCATCGACAACTGACAAGCTGTCGGTGATTGACGGAAATCCGTAGACTTTTTCCTTCCAGCAAAATCCTTTACGGGTAATTTCTGAGTTACCGTTGTCGGTAATGGAACCAGTAACGACCGCGCCGGTGGTCGTTACATCAGAGATAGCCAAAGTTTTAACCGTGGCTAAGGTTTCTTCTACAATTGGATCATCATCACAATTGCAAGAAGAGAAGATAGTCATAGCTATCGCTACAACCATCAACAGGTAACGACTTGTTTTCATTTTATAGGGTTTGTTAAGTTACTTTTTTATACTTCTATTATTGCACATTTTTGGCAAAATGTCAATATCTGCTTATTTTTTGCTAGTTGTTGTTTGATAAGGATACGCAAAAATGCTATAATCAGTTTATAAATAATTTGTTAATAAAATATTAATAAACGTCTTCGTTTCTTTTAAAAGTCGCGTGCGTTTATCATTTTAACTTATGCGCAGAACATCATCCGCTCCAATTATAATCGGCGCCGCTCTGTTAATCTTAATTGCTATTTTTGGCTATTTTGGTTTTCAGTTATACCGTCAAGATAAAAAAATTGAAGCTATTAAAACCGCTGTTATCGACGACGGCAACAAAATCACTAGTGTCGTAAACTTTATTAATGCCAGTTTAAATGCTCAGCAAGCTAACAAATAATTATAAAAAACCAGCTAGGCGAAAAACTAAGACGGCTGGTGAATTAACTTTTAAAACTATGAGAAGAGAAACTATTATTCCATTAGTTATTGGATTATTACTAGGTGCTTTGTTTGTAATCTTTTTCAACTTCACCGCTCGTTTAAATAACAACGCAGTGTTAATTAGTCAACTAGAACAAGCTACTGCTTCAAACACTAAAAACGTTACTGATGTAATCAATTTCATCAATCAAGCTCAAGGTGGTACTCAAGGCACTAACACTCCAGCTGAATAATTCTGATTTTTAGTAATTTAAAAGCCCTTTTGCTTTTGGCAGTAAGGGCTTTTTTATTGCTCTTATAATTGGTATAATTAAGTTGTTATGACACTTTTAGAAGCTAAAGATAGAATTCAAAAACTTAAAAAAGAAATTGATCTTCATCGCTACAATTATCACGTGCTCGACGAAGAAACCATTTCACCGGCAGCTCTTGATAGTTTAAAAATGGAGCTTTTTAGGCTGGAAAATGATTATCCAGAACTTGTTACTCCTGATTCACCAACCCAACGAGTGGCTGGTGAAGTAAATGAGCGCTTCAAAAAAGTGACTCATACCAGACCGATGATTTCGCTCTATGATGCTTTCTCAGAAAATGACATGACCGAGTGGGAAAATCGCAATCGTCGTTTTTTAAGTCAGCCACTGATTGATAATTATTATTGCGAACTAAAACTCGACGGATTAGCGGTGGCCCTTCATTATCAAAACGGATTGCTTGTTACTGCCGCTACTCGTGGTGACGGAAAAGTGGGGGAAGATGTTACCAGTAATGTGCGCACTATTTCTAGTATTCCACTTCGTCTTCGTGAGCCATCTCTTAAAGAATTAACTGAAATTGGTCTTTCCACTGAAAACGCTAAATCATTTCTAGAAATTTTTCATAGCGGTGAACTTGAGCTTCGCGGCGAGGCGATTATGTCGAATGCCGTTTTTGAGAAATTAAATAAAAAATACGCCGCTGAAAATCGCCCTCTACTCGCCAACACTAGAAATGCAGTTGCTGGTTCACTGCGTCAACTCGATTCCAAAATCACCGCCGAAAGAGAACTGGAATTTTTTGCTTATGATTTGTTAGTAGAATATTATTCGCGAGGTGAAATTATCCCAACTCGTTTTAGCGCGGATAAACTCGCTAATTTATTAGGCTTTAAAACTGTTAAACAAAATAAAATTTGTCACGGACTTAAAGAAGTTTTTGATTTTTATAATTCCGTTGGTAAAAAAAGAGAATCATTGCCATACATAATTGATGGCACCGTGGTTAAGTTTAATGATTTAAAAATGTGGGAAACGTTGGGCGTAGTTGGTAAGGCTCCGCGCTATATGATGGCTTATAAATTTTCCGCCGAGCAAGCTACGACAAAAATTTTAGATGTTATTTGGCAAGTAGGCCGTACTGGTGTGCTTACACCAACAGCTATTTTAGAACCGGTGAGTGTTGCTGGCGCTACTATTTCTCGTTCCACTCTTCATAATTTTGACGAGATTGAACGTTTAAATTTAATGATAGGAGATACGGTTATTATTGAACGAGCGGGTGATGTAATTCCTAAAGTAGTTGAAGTTTTAGTAAGTCTTCGCGATGGTTCTGAGAAAAAAATTAACGCTCCTAAAAAATGTCCACGCTGTGAAGGTGAAGTGGAGCGCGTTAGCGGAGAAGTGGCTTATCGTTGTATTAATAAAAAATGTTTTGCTGTTACTCTGCGTCAATTAATTCACTTTGTATCTAAAGATGCCGTTGATATTTCTGGACTCGGTAAAAAATTAGTAGAGCAGTTTATAACCGAAGGTTTAATTTATGACGCTTCTGATATTTATAAATTAAAAAAATCAGATCTGCTTAGCCTAGAAAGATTTGCCGAAAAAAAAGCCGACAATGTCATTGAAGCAAT
>CAZHYP010000064.1:0-3009 GCA_964536885.1 uncultured Gammaproteobacteria bacterium
TTAAATTAAATAAAAAATTATTTTCTTTTAAACCATCATCGCTGTCGAGCAAAATGCGATGACTGAGTAAATCTTTCTTAAGAGCATCAGCAAAGTTTTCATCAAATTTAGTATCTGGTTTAGCGTTTGCCATTAATTCTATAAGCTTAATAATCTCTGACTCTTTGTTTTTTAATTTGGGGTTCCAAGAATACAAATCTTCAAGAATTAAGTTTAGTTCATCTTTTTGCATATAATTGATAGGAATAATAAAAATAAAGCTGGCGATACTTTTTGACGTAAACGGTCTAGAGCTCTGCCAAAGGAAACTTTAACAGCCGACTCTTTCTTGTCTAAACTGGAAGCGATTTCTTTAAAAGATAAATCGAGCCAGAGTCTCATGATTAAAAGTTCGCGATCGGAGGCGGATAAAAATTGTATCGCTTCTTTAATCTTTTCTAAATTTAAATTGTCGTGAGCGATATCTGTTAAATTAACATCACCAGCAAGATCCCAGCAGTCCTCAATATTTTTTGTTTCCTTATTAGAACGGTAATAATCAATCACGGTGCGACGAGCAATTGTATAAAGCCAGGCGGAAAAATTATCATGTTTGAAGCTGGAAATATTTTTTAGGGCTTTTAAAAATACTTGGCTGGTTAAGTCCTCGGCTAATTCTTTATTTAGAGTTTTAAAATAAATAAAGTTATAGATTTTTTTGATATTGTCATTATAAAGAGCCGCAAAGGCGTTATTGTCGCCTAAACGAGCTTTTAAAACCAGATTTAGTTCTTCTTCGTGATTTAACATATTAATGACTAGTCTATACTATATATAACGACAGATACGGCAAAAGGTAACACTTATATTTTAGCACAAAAAAGCCCTCTTTAATTTAGAGGGCTTATAATCAAATCTCGACTTCAACTAAGTCACCAATCTTACCAGAGACTGAAATGGGAATATCAAAATAAAACTCCGTCTTCCCTTTAACGTCGCCACCACGAATATGCTCAATGATAACTTTTATTTTTTTACCTTTTAATTTCTTTAAAATTTCTGTCTCGTAATTGCTTTCCAGTTCTTTAGAAATTGCTCTTAATATTTGTGAGCGTTTTTTTATTCTGTCGCCAGAAACTTTGTCTGGCAAATTATAAGCCACGGTTTTTTCATGAGCCGAAAAAGAAAAAACATGAACTTTACTAAAATTAATTTCTTTAACGAAATCGCAAGTCTTTACAAAGTCCTCATCGGTTTCACCGGGAAAACCAATAATTACATCAGTAGAAATGGCAATATCGGGCATCGCATCTCTTAATTTTTTAATTCTGGTTCTAAAATATTCAGTATTATATGGTCGCTTCATGGAGTTTAAAATTTTATCACAACCACTTTGTAGCGAAATATGTAAGTGCTGACAAATTTTATCAGTCTGCTTCATTAAATCAATAAGTTCGTCATCGACTTCATTAATTTCAATAGAGCTAAGTCTTAAGCGTCCAAGATTTGGAATTGCCAAAAAAGTTTTAAGTAAACTAACCAACGATTCTCTGTTTTCTAAATCCTGACCATATCTGCCAAGATGAATGCCTGATAAAATTATTTCACCATACCCAGCTTCTATAGCCGCTTTAACCTCGGTCACTAAATCAGCTACCGGACGACTAACAATCGGCCCACGAGCGTAAGGGATAATACAATAAGAGCAAAATTGATTACAACCATCACCAACCTTCAAAAAATAACGAGATTTATCAGACGGAACCAAAATACCCTCTTCAAAAACTGACGCCGGCTCAACATCCGGAAAAACACTTTCAATTTTTTCTACTAAACCATCGTTATTACCAACCCCCCAAAACAATACATCATCAATTTCAGTTTCTAAATTTTCATGAGTCTGGGGCCAACAACCCATAACTACTATTTTAGCGTGAGGAAATTGGGCTTTAATATTTTTGATTGCCTGTTTGTCTTTAGCAATCGCTGTTTTGGTCACCGAGCAAGTGTTAATAACTGCTAGATTGGGTTCCTGTTCAGAATATTCAAACCCCTTGGCTATTAAAGAGCGCTTCAAGACAGCTGCATCATATTGACTAACTTTACAGCCTAAGGCAGAAATAGTGAATTTTGGTATTGACATTTTATTGATATTTTCGTGATTTTTTATAAAGACATTATAAATTCATCATTCACTCTTGTCAAAGAAAAAAAATTTTGTTAGTATCAATGTTAGTTGTAATAAGCGCTCATAGCTCAGTTGGTAGAGCAGATCCCTTTTAAGGATAAGGTCGCAGGTTCGAGTCCTGCTGGGCGCACCAAAAAAATAAGACCAGCGTCTTATTTTAAGTAAATTGCAGCCGACTTAGCTCAGCTGGTAGAGCAGCTGTCTTGTAAACAGCAGGTCGTCGGTCCGAACCCGACAGTCGGCTCCACTAAAAAACCGCTTATCTTTCTGATAGCGGTTTTTTGTTTTTAATTAGGATTAAATTCAAATATCGACTTTTTTTCGATGGTAACCAAAAAACCCTGACGGTAAAAAATTAAGTAATCCTCTAAATCTAGCTCCAAACGTTGCATGGTTACTAAATGTAAAAAATCATAAGAAGTGATAAATTGATTACGAAGATGTAAAACCTCTTCAACATCAACTACCGATTCAGTACATTTTTTAAAAAACTCTGCTTTATTACAGTCTAATAAAAAAGAATAGAAATCAATAACTTCTTCATCAGAATCAAAATCTTTATCAAAAGAAATTAAAATTGTTTCAAAAATATCTTCATGAATTGAATAGAGAGCTTTTTCAAGATCAATCATTGGACCAAGAATTTGCTCTGAATTTTTAACCGGATCACTGGGCTCAATAAAATCATCCGGCGAGATATCTTTGATAGACTCCCACAAATAACCACTAAGATCTCTAAAAATTTTGGCTGCTTTCATAATCCATTATTTTTAAGTTGTTAATATACTAATTAATTATCTTTACCTTACAATTTAATTTGCTTATCGTCAACACAAAATATC
>CAZHYP010000065.1:0-2968 GCA_964536885.1 uncultured Gammaproteobacteria bacterium
GTTTTTTCTTAGACATTCTATAAATCAATTATTATTGTGGTTGGGCCTTCGTTTACAAGTGATACTTGCATCATGGCGCCAAATTGCCCGGTTTCAACTTTAAAGCCTTTGTTTTTTAATAAAGATACTAATTTTTCATAATAAGGTACAGCTTTTACAGGCTTAGCGGACTCTAAAAAGCTCGGACGATTACCCTTCTTGGTGTCACCATAAAGAGTAAATTGTGAAACTACCAATATTTCACCGCCAACATCTTTCAAGCTTAAATTCATTCTGTCGTCCTCATCGGTAAAAATTCTTAAATCAGCAATTTTGTCAGCCATCTTCTCTATTTTATCTTCCATATCATCATTATGAATTGCGAGCAACACTAAAAAACCCTTATTAATGTCACCGACAGTCTTACTATCAACTTTAACGTTAGCACTACTTACTACTTGTATAACAGCACGCATATTATTTTTTGAATAATTCTAAATAGTTTTCAGCGGTTTTTTGCCAACTAAATAATTTCGCTCTTTGAATTCCCCGACTCTCATATTTCTTTCTAAGATCAATATCAAGCAGTAACGCTTCAATGGCTCGAGCTAAATCAACCGTTGAATAAGGATTAATCGTTAAAGCAGCATCACCTACAACTTCTGGTAAAGAAGAAACATCAGATGTAATAGTTGCCAGTCCGTGCGACATCGCTTCTAGTGGTGGAAAACCAAAACCTTCATAATAAGAAGGGTAAATAAATAATGAAGCGTTAGAATACAACCAATTACGCTGAGCTCGTGTTACGTAGCCTAAAAACTTAATATCGTCTTTATAGAAAGAATCAGCTACTCTTTTATAAACAGACTTGTTTTTCCAACCACGAGAACCAGCTAAAACCAATTGATAATCAGTGAGAGGCAGGTGCTTATCACGAAGTAAATCATAAGCCTCAATTAACCCATCAACATTTTTTCGTGGCTCAATAGCACCAAGATAAAGAATAAAACGTTCATTTAAACCATTTTGTTCTTTAAAAATTTTAGCTGAATCAGAGTCGATTATTTCGTCATCCTTGTTTAAACCAGAATAAATTACTTTGATTTTTTCCTCTGGCACCTTAAGAAGCTCCATTAAATCTATTTTAGTATTTTCAGAGATGGCAATAATAACATCGTATTTATCAACTAGTTTTTTTATATTCAGTCCTTGATGCCAAAAATTTTTACGAGTACTAAAAAATTCTGGATAACGAAGAAATGATAAATCATGAACCGTTAATATTTTTTTACCTGCTTTATCGCCAAAACAAGAAAAGTTTAAATGTGGTGACCAAAAAACATCCACCGGGCCAGTAACCGAATCTAATTTAGGCCAAGAAAAAAACTTCTGTAAAACATAATTAAATATTTTGTTTGGCCAATATGTATTTTTAAAGGTAACTCGAGAATCGCACCAAGAAAAAAATTCATTTTTTATTGGACGAAAAGAATTATAGTAAAAAATATATTCATTACCATCATCGCGAGACAAAAATTCCCGAAGTAAATAATAGGCATATTCAGAAATACCACTGTATTGCTTATCCATTAAAACTCTAATATCAATACCAATCTTCATTATTGTTTATTTTTTACGTTATTTATAAAGTCTAAAATTTCTTCTTTAAACCTTTTAACAGAAAACTGCTCCGCATGAGCTCTAATTTCTTCAGGGTTAAAATCAGTTGCTTTAAATTTTCTAACAACTTCAGCAATAGAATCGGCTGATTGCTCGTCAAAGAATAAACCAGTCTTCCCTTCAATTACTGTCTCAGTCACGCCACCTTTACGATATGCAATAACCGGACGACCAGAGGCCATTGATTCAACCGGAGTAATGCCAAAATCTTCTTCCTGGGGATTAATAAAGGCTTGAGCACGACTGTACAACACAGCTTTTTCGTCATCACTAATACGTCCTAAAAATTCGATGTTGGTAGACTCGCCAGCAATTTCTTTTAAGTGTTCAAGATCTAAACCGTCACCAAAAACTTTTAACTTATAATCGCTACCTAACTTTTTAAAAGCTTCAACTACAATATCAACTCGTTTATAAGGCACTAAACGACAGCCAATTAAGAAATATTTTTCTTCTGGCTCTTGAGTGCTTAAATCACTAATAAAAAAATGTTCTGTTTCAACTGGCGGATAAATAACTTGAGAATCACGACGATAGTATTTAGTGATTCTACGAGCTACGGTTTTAGAATTAGCAATAAAGTGGTCCACTCGAGCCGAAGCTAAGAAATCCCACATTCGAAGTCGCACCAAGATAGTGGAAATAATTTTTTTAATCCACTTATTATATTTAAGTTCGTTTAAGTATTGATGGGCATCACTCCAGAGATAACGAGTTGGAGTATGACAATAGCAAATATGAGGAATATCTGGAGTAGTAATTACACCTTTAGCAAAAGAGCTGGTATCAGAAATAACCAAATCATATTCTCTTAAATCAAAAAATTCCACCGCCATTGGCATCAGAGGTAAATACCATTTATAATGGCGTACACCACCTGGTAATCTTTGAATAATTGACGTATCAATACGACGTCCCTTCAAATATTTTTCTGTTTTAACTTTGTCGGCTAGCAGTGCATAAATAACGGCGTCGGGAAACATTTCCGCAAATACCTTTAAAACCTTTTCAGCGCCACCATCTTGAGCTAGATGATCGTGTATTAAAGCAACTTTCATGAAATTAATTATTCCGCTTGGCGGTGTTTTAAAACAGCCATCGGAGTTTTAAAAAGAATAGAAAAATCTAACAATAAAGACCAGTTCTCAATATAGTAAACATCTAGCTTTACTTCTTCTTCAAACAGCAAATCAGAGCGTCCTGATACTTGAGCTAGTCCAGTGATTCCCGGTTTAATGGTTAAAGTTTTTTTATGGTGATGTTCATATTTAGCTACCTCTTCCGGCAAATGAGGACGAGGACCAACTAA
>CAZHYP010000066.1:0-2879 GCA_964536885.1 uncultured Gammaproteobacteria bacterium
TCATCGCCAACAGCCGTTTTAATAAATTTAGCAGATTGAATAGTCATTATCTTAAAATTAAATTAAATAAAAAACCGGTGAGCATAATACCAAGACCTGTAACCGTCGCAAAAATAAAAATCAACTTAGTCTTCATGACTTTTTTTAAAATCATAAATTCTGGCAAAGATAAAGCAGTTACCGACATCATAAAGGCTAATGTTGTTCCCATCGCTACTCCTTTTTCCGTTAGAGCACTAATTAAAGGAATAATACCGGCGGCATTTGAATAAAGAGGAATACCAATTAAAGTCGCCAGTGGCACCGCATACCATTTATCAGCTCCGGCGTAAGCTACTAAAAAATCAGCCGGCACATAACCATGAATCCAGGCCCCTAAACCAACACCAATAATAATATACAACCAAACTTTCTTTATAATACTTAAAGAATAACGATAAGAAAAAGAAAGTCGATATTTTTGGGTCATTTTTTTAAGTAACGGACTATTTTCGGTTTTCTTATTTTGCCAAACAAAATCAGCCACTAGATTTTCAACGTTCAGTCGACCAATTATTAAACCAGAAATAATAGCTATTACTAAACCACTTAAAATATATAACCCAGCAATTTTCCAACCAAATAAACCAAATAGCAAAACTAGGGCTACTTCGTTTATCATCGGTGAGGAAATTAAAAAAGAAAAAGTAACACCCAGCGGCACACCGGCTTCAACCATTCCTAAAAATAGCGGCACGGCCGAGCAAGAGCAAAATGGCGTTACAATCCCAATTAAAACAGCAAAAATATGCCCAGTTAATTTATTTTTTCGAGATAAAAAAGCGCGAACTTTTTGAGCTGGCAAATAAGTTCTAATATAAGAAACGATAAAAATAATAACAAACAACAGTAAAAATATTTTTATAATATCGGCAATAAAAAAACTAACCGAACTAGCTAGTAAAGTGTTTGGTTCTATTTTAAAAACAGAATGAGTTAAGAATAATGATAACTGTTCCAACATAATTTTATTTTTCAACAATGATTACCGATTTTTCAGTGCCAACTATTTTTTTATGATACCCCGTTGGATAAGCGCGAATAGCTTTAAATAATAAGGCTTCGCTGTAACGATAATTAGCACCGTTGCGAGTTCCAGGATCATTAGTGATAAATTGTTTTTTCTTAGCATCATAGGCTTTTATCAAAACCATGTGACGCTCAGGACCAGGAGCTTTAAAATTAGGATTTTTTAAGGCCTGGCCATTGGTTGGTGCCAGCACTAAATTCCCCTTGGCTAATTCTTTTTTTATCTGGTCAAGTGTAACCTTCTTTATCACTTTAACCTTTTCATATTTAAACCAGCCTTTAAAAATATTATTTACCACATCATCTACATAGACATCACGGTATTCCCCATATTCCTTTTTTTCAAAATCGGAAATTTTTACAATCAAGTCACGAGATTTAGTTTTATCTAATTTAGTCTCACCGTTTACCCAAGCCATGGCCATAATAGCTGCGGCCTCTTCACAACCGTCTTGTTGGCGGCTATCACTCCACTGAGCTAGTGGGGCTTGTGCGATAAAAGGCACAGTACTGGTCACCGCTAAAACTGAACTGGCTGATAATAATAAAATTAGACTAGCTATTATTTTTTTCATACTGCTCATTAAAAATTTCCCTTATTCTTTTATGTTCTCTTTGTCCTCTTTTTAAAGAATCAGCTGAACCAGCGGGTTGAGAAATTACTTTACCACAAGCATTTTTAACATAACCAGGACGCCCAAAAGGCTGACAACCTTTTGCTGCTCGATGATCTAAACAAATCAAATCTAACTTATCATATTTTTCTTCTGGAAAGCTTTCGTTAGGAGAAGTAACTGCCACTCTAACATCTTTAAAACCTAAAAACTCTAAAAAATCTTTAGTATTAAACATTGCCGCCCCGCTATGAATGCAGGCATCATAAAGCAAAAGTGGTTCTTCAGGATTAAGATTTTTATAATTATTTAAAAACTCTTCCTTGTAATAATCGAAGTCGCCGTCATCACGAATGGCATCGGGATTAATAAAATAAATATTAGGACTCTTTTCTCCGTCGCCAATTTTTTTCCAAGCTTCTTGAAGACCTACATAAGCTTGACGAGCACTGTTATCCAAAAACATGACATTGTTTATTTTTTCATTCTTCAAATAATTAGCCAGATTCATACTAGCTTCATAAACATCTTCTTGATGCTCTTCGCGGGGCAAAAATTTATCTTTTTCGGCGATTTCTTCTGGTGTCATTACTCTGGCCGTAAATGATTCAAATTTAATGGGTTGTTCCATATATTTATATTATTATGCCTTAATTATAGGTGTAAAAAAGAAAAAAAGCCACCGTTACGATGACTTTTCTTTCAATGAGTTTCTTTAGGTTGGAACAACCATCGGGGTTTGGAAGAATCTTTTTTCTTCCGTACCGGGATACATCAATTTGCCTAATACTGGGCCTCCGTTGGCCAGTATAAAAAGCAAACTGAGCATATCATCGATAGTTGAGTAAACCGGTCTTCCGCCAGGACCGTGATGTTCTGGATTTTCCAGAAAAATCGCGCCTTCTTCGAAAGAAATTTGAAATACTTTTCTGGTTTTACCAGTAACGACCAGTTCAATCACTTGACCTTTGTCGTCAAATTTTTCAACAAGAATGTTAATTCCTTTGGCCTTAAGGGCAGATGCCTTATCAATAGCCTCTTTTAAAAACATGTTTTTTACACTATAACCCTCCATGATAAATGTTTTTTAGGTACTACAAAAAAGTTTATAATCACCAATACAAAATACCGCCTTAAGAGACAAATGTCAATAGTTATTTTTGTGGACAAATATCATTTTCCCCTCGCAAATATGAA
>CAZHYP010000067.1:0-2870 GCA_964536885.1 uncultured Gammaproteobacteria bacterium
CCAACACCAGGAATAATTCCTAACCAATTATTAATTAAAATAAAAAAGAAAAAAGTCAAAACTAAAGGTGCAAACTGTAAAGATTTTTTACGAGAGCCGGTTACACCATCAAAAATTCCTAAAAAACCTTCGATTATCATCTCCATCGCATTTTGAATCCCCGTTGGCACTTTCTTAATATTTTTTTTAATCAAAATTGTTAAAACAATTATAATAAGCAAACCAAAACCAGAGGTCATCAGTGAGTTGGTGATAGCAAAAGAACCGACATGAGCAATCGGTTCAGCATATAGAGTATTTTCATGAATTATCTCCTCATGAGCAACTGGGTTATTTGTTTGTTCAGTTATTTGAGACATACTTTTTATTCCTTCTCATTATTTTTGCTCTCCATTTCAATTCTTTTAAATTCTCTGAGAGCATTTTTGATTAAACCAAACATTGATACTAAAAAACAGACACCAACGGAGACCAAAAACAACCAAGGCTCCGTATTATATTTTTGATCTAACATTTTTCCAATGAAAGTCCCAACCAAAACTGGGCCAACTATCCAAGCGGTCGTATTAACTAATAAGCCAACAACTCTCCCAGAATATTTTTCTTTCATATTTACCCCCTTTATAGCGCAGAAAAGCATTCGTGTCAACACTCCAAAAAAACGGTTTTTGTTTGTTTTTTATAGGGAAAACCGATTTTTTTAGATTTTTGGTAAAGTGAAAAAATAATTGACAAAAGAGGCGAAAAAGAGCTAAGCTTTCCTGAGCACTTTAAAAACAAAAGCTATGATAGACTTTGCCAACGCAACATTTTTGCGCCAGGCACTGACTATCAGTACCGGCGCTACAATTATTATTTCTTTGATTAAGGCTTGTGGTATTGCAAAACAAGGAATCGATATTTGGAAGAAGAAATCAGGAGAAAAAATATCGCCAATTTTTTTCTTTTACAATTTTTTCTATTTTTTTGTTTTCTTGTTGTACGGTATCGAAGAAAAAGATGTGGCCCTTACTGTTAATGGTCTACTATCTTTTGTGTATATACCAATACTAATAGGTTTAAAAAAGTACCACACTTTTTCCGAAAAGGAGAATTATTTTATTGAGCTGATGTCTTTAATTATCCCAGCAAGTTTCTTTTTTGATAAAGATAAAATAATTCTCGTCTTCTCCGTTGCGGCAGCGATTGCCATCTTCGATCAAGCCAAAAAAATATTAAAAGAAAAAGATTTTGGCAATCTAAGCGTTCGTTACTTACAAACGTTTTTAGTAGCTACCATCCTTTGGGAATTCTACTATTTAATAACTACCAATTGGATCCTTGGCGCTTTAAATATAGCCGAAATAATTATCTTAATAACGGCTTTAATTCTGGAGCGAAAATGGCGCCCTAAACAAAAATGACTACCAATCAACTGGCAGTCATTTTTTTATTTTAGATATCAAGTTCTTCTAGCAGCTTAGCTTTTTTACTACTTAGACCTTTGGGAATTTCAACAAGCACTTTAATAAAGTGGTCTCCAATACCGCGATTATGTAATTTAGTAACCCCTTTTTCTTTTAGTTTAAAAACGGTGCCAGATTGAGTGCCTTCAGGAATTTTAAGCACCATATCACCATAAATAGTTTCGACATCAATCTTATCACCTAGAATTGCTTGTTTAATACTAATTGTTTCTTCGGTTTTAATATCATAACCGTCGCGAACGAATTTCTTGTGCTTAGCAACTCTCACTCTTAAATATAAATCGCCGGCTGGAGCTCCCTTTTGACCTGCCTCACCTTGTCCACTTAGACGAATTGATTCGCCGTCATTGATACCAGCGGGAATTTTTACTTTAATTTTTACATCTTCTTTGGCGACACCACTACCATGACATTTAGAACACTTGGTACTATAAGTTTTTCCTTCGCCAGAACAAGCGGAACAGGTCATTCGGGTCTGGATGTTGCCTAAGATAGTTCGTTGCACGCCAATAACTTGTCCGGAACCACCGCAAGTGGAACAGGTTTCTACCTTAGCACCAGGCTCGGCGCCATTTCCATGACAATGGTTGCAAACTACATTTTTGGTAAATGATAATTCTTTTTCCAAGCCAAAAGCGGCTTCTAAAAAATCTAAATTGACTACTAATTCTAAATCGCGACCCGGCTGGTTTCTTTTTGATGAACCTCTGCCACCACCAAAACCAAAAATATCTCCAAAGCCACCAAATAAATCTTCCATATCAACCCCACCATTTTGAAATCCCGAAAAATCAAAACCGCCGAAGCCATTACCATAACCACCACCAGCTTGGCCGTTTTGAAAAGACGAACCAAATTGATCGTATTGCTTACGTTTTTGTTCGTTGCCTAAAACTTGATAAGCTTCGTTGAGCTCCTTAAATTTGGATTCATCGCCGCCCTTATCTGGATGATGCTGGTGAGCTTTCTTGCGAAAGGCACTTTTTATTTCATCAGCTGAGGCTGTTTTAGAAACACCTAAAATATCGTAATAATCTTTGGACATAAGTTAATTTATTTCTTAACAAATCGCCCCTAAAAATTAGAGGCGATCTATAAGTACTAAATTATTTCTTTTCTTCTACTTCACCCTCAACGACATCTTCTTTCTTTTCTTCAGTAGCCGCTTCAGGACCAGCACCAGCAGCACCAGCTTCAGGACCAGCTGCTTGATACATCGCCGCACCAATCTTTTGGGCCACTTCATTAACCGCTTCTAAACCTTTTTTAATATCTTCTAAATTATTAGCTTCTTTAGCCTTCTTTAAATCAGCAATTTTAGCTTCGAGTTCTGTTTTATCTTCAGCTTTCATTTTGTCCCCTGATTCTTTAATCATTTTTTCACTAGAGAAAATAACGGAATCA
>CAZHYP010000068.1:0-2531 GCA_964536885.1 uncultured Gammaproteobacteria bacterium
TATTGATCATATAAATGTTCATCATACTAATGAAATTGCTCAAAGTGAGGCGGCGACTGATGAAAAGTTTTTTAACTATTGGATGCATGGCGCTTTTTTAAATGTAGCTGGCGGTAAGAAGATGGCTAAAAGTGCTGATAATTTTTTAACCTTAAATAATGCTTTAATTAAAAAGGGCTTATCGCCACTAGCTTATCGTTATGCCGCCGCTTCAGTTCATTATCGTAAGCCAATGGAATATTCCGAGGAGAGTTTTAAACAGGCTCAGAATGCTTTGAATAATTTAATTAAACAGGTTGCACAATTAGGCGATGAGGTTGGTGAGGTAAGTAAGCTGTGGAAAGATAGTTTTTCTTTGGCGGTAAATGATGATTTAAATATTCCTCAAGCGTTGGCGATTACTCAAGACTTACTTAAATCAGATCTAGAGCCAGCCTCTAAATTAGCTACTGTTTTAGATTTTGATAAAGTGCTAGGTCTTAACTTGGCCAATGCTAAAAATTCCATCAGTCCAGAAATTGCCATTAGTGAACTGTCCGCTGAAGTTCAAGCGTTAATTTTTGCCAGAGAAAAAGCTAGAGAGAATAAAGATTTTAGTGAATCTGATCGTCTTCGTGAAGAAATAAAAAGTCGCGGTTACTTAGTTGAAGACACGAAGAATGGAATGAAAATTAGTTTGATTTAAATGCGAGATTATAATTTTTGGAATAAAATAAAAAAACCAATTTTGGCTTTAGCGCCGATGGCTGGATTTTCCGATTCACCTTTCCGTCAAATCGTCTCCAGTTATGGCGCTGATGTTGTTTATAGTGAAATGGCTTCAGTCACCGCTTTATTTTATAACAAGAAGCCAACTTTAGACTTGCTAAAGTTTAGTCGTCTAAAAGAAAAAAAATATGTTGTGCAGCTTTTTGGTTCAAGCCCAGAACATTTTGCTATAGCCACTCAGATAGTTACCAGAGAAATTAGTCCAAATGGTATTGATATTAATTTTGGTTGTCCGGTTGGCAAGGTGATTAAACAAGGAGCTGGCTCGGACTTAATGACTAACTTAGAAAAAGCTCATGACGTTATTAAGGCGGTTTGTGACAATACTTATTTGCCAGTATCAGTAAAAATAAGAGCTAAATCAGGTAATGTTTCGGCTTTAGATTTTATTAAAGCAATTGCTGATTTGCCGGTTAAAGCGATTATGATTCATGGTCGCACCGTTAAGCAAGGATTTGTTGGTGAGATAGATTTTAATTTAATCAAAGAGGCGCGGCAGTATTTTTCCGGAATTATTTTAGCCAACGGTGGAATAAATAATTTGGCGGATGCTAGAAAAACATTAGAGCTAACTGGCGCTGATGGTTTAGGACTAGCCCGTGGAGTTTTGGGTCGTCCTTGGCTGTTTGCCGAAATTAAAAAGAACCAAGAGAAAAATTTGGATGTTAAAGCAATTGCTAAAATTATTTTGCGTCACGCCAAAAAGTTTAAAAAAATAAAAGGGGAGAGAGCAATGGTGGATCTGAGAAAACATCTTTGTTGGTATGTTCAGGGCGCCGCCAACGCTTCGCACTATCGTTCAAAAATGGTAGCAATTAATAATTATCAGGATGTAAAAAATATTTTTAAAGATTAATGATATGATTTTATTTATTAATACTGCGTCTTACGATGAAATTGTGTTAGCACTTTTATCAGTAGATGGTAAAAAAATAAAAACCAAAAAAATTAAAGCTGCAAGGCAACAAGCAGAAAAACTTTTGCCAGCCGTTTCTAAGTTGTTGGAATCTCAAAATAAAAAGTTAAAAGATATTACTAAGATTCAGGTGGTTGTAACTGGCGGATCTTTTACTAGTTTAAGAATCGGTGTCGTAACTGCTAACGCTTTAGCTTATGCTTTAAATATTTCTATTGAAGCGGTGTCAGCTGATGGCAAAGTTTTAGAGAATCAAGCTGCTAAAAAATTTGCTACTTATAATATTGTAACACCGCAATATGACAGAGAACCAAGTATTGGTGTAAAAAAGAAAAAATAAAAATTTCGTAATAAAAGAGAAAAAAACAAAAATCACTTATGCACAGGTGATTTTTTTGTTGTAAAATTAGCTTATTTTTTTGATAAAAAAAGTTTGCCCCTTTGTGTTGACCGTAGGATGCCGGTGGTGTATAATTGGGGTATTGAGGCAGATAGTGGGGAATTGTGGTGAAAATCAAATTCTCTATAAAAAATATATGTTCATCGGTGAATACAAACACAATTTAGATGACAAAGGACGCTTAGCTATTCCAGCTAAGTTTCGTGCTGTCCTAAAAAAAGGAGCAGTTGTTACCAAGGGACTTGATAACTGTTTATTTTTGTATTCCAAAGAACAGTTTGCGATTATCGCTAAAAAATTTGCTAGCTTACCAATCAGTCAAGCCAGAGCTCGTGCCTTTTCTCGTCATATGTTAGCCGGTGCGATGGATGTTGATTTTGATACTCAAGGAAGAATTACTTTACCAGAATATTTGAGAAGTTTTTCTGATTTAAAAAAGAATGTGGT
>CAZHYP010000069.1:0-2368 GCA_964536885.1 uncultured Gammaproteobacteria bacterium
CGAAAAAAAGGGCGTAACAATCAGAGAGAGCAGTAGTTTGGATGACTTTAATAATTTTTGGAAACTCATGACTGAGACTGGTGAACGTGATGCTTTTAAAATTCACAATAAAAAACACTACGAAATGTTGGCTACTGCCAATCCTGATTTTATAAAATTGTTTATTGCCGAACTGGATAATAAAGCAGTTGCTGCTGGGTTATTTTCTTTTTATGGTGATAAGGTTACTTATCTGCACGGCGCCTCTTCCTATCAGTCTAGACAATTTATGGCCCCTTATTTGCTACAATGGAATTTAATTTCTTTAGCAAAAAAGATGGGTTATAAATATTACGATTTTTACGGCATTGATGAAGCGAAATGGCCGGGGGTAACTAGATTTAAAATTGGTTTTGGTGGATTTAAAGTGTCTTATACTGGCACTCGTGATGTCGTTTTAAAACCACTTTTTTATTTTTTTTATAATATTTTACGTCGCTTAAGACGTTTAGTTTAAGTTATGATTGAAATTATAAATACTACTAAGTATAAAATAAATAAAAAAAAGATTACTTCATTGTGTGAGTCGTTTTTGAAGCAGTTCAAAAATAGTCGCGTTGATGTTTCTCTGGCTATTGTTGGTAGTCAGCGTATTCAAATTCTTAATAAACAATATCGTGGTATTGATAAGCCAACCGACGTTTTGTCATTCGCCGGCGCCGAATGGGAAGGTAATTTATTAGGTGAGGTAATTGTAAATCCTGGCGAGATAAAAAAGATTTCCAAATATAAAGAGATTCTAGAATTTATTGAGCAACCTTATCCGCCAAAAAATTTGCGCAAGACTGAAACTTATTTATTTTATTTTATATTGGTTCATGGCCTATTACATTTAGTTGGTTATGATGATCGCGAAGAAGATGATAGACAGGAAATGCTTCGACTGGGAAAAAAGTTTTTAAGCAAACATGATATAATGTAATTATGAGTATTAAAAGCCTTAAAATATTAGGATTTTTATCCGTTTTAACGGCTATTTTGTTGTTCTCAAGTGTTAAGACAACATCTGCTTCCACAGCTCATAATATTCGTGGTTGGGCTTATAACAGTACTTACGGTTACATTAGTTTTAATTGTTTAGACGATGGTTATGCTGGTCGTTTTCCGTTTGCCTTTCCGTTTCTTTTTAATATTCCACCTTGTTACAGTAATAGTCATGGGGTTAACTTAGATTTTAAAAATAATTTTTCTGGTGAGGCCTGGAATGCGGTTTTGGGTTTCATTGATTTTTCGAGCGCCTCCTCAACTCCTAGCGACACTTTTAGAACCCATTGTAACGGTTGTGTTTCGGGTGTTTGTTCTGCTTGTTATGACGAGACAAGCAGAGAAGTCTTCGGTTATATGAGAATTAGAAGTACTGGTGAGTGGATTAAATTAGACGGCCTACCGGTTCCAACTCAAATTACTAATTATTTAGATCCAGCGCCAGGAATTTTTTCTGGTTACGCCACTTCCACTTTTGGTGCTATTAGTTTTAATTGTTCTGATTCTGGAGTTTGTGCCACTAATAATTATCGAGTGGAAATTGGACCACTAGAAATTAGACAACTAATCGCACCTAATTGGGCAGCCGAACAGGCTTGTTCTTTGGGTGCTAAAAATGCCGTTCTAAAATGGAATCGTCGTAGCGGCGTTCAAACTGGTTATCAAGTAATCGTCAGCACAGCTAACAGTACTAGCACCGGCGTTGTTTATAATTCAGGTCAAGTAAACACTGCTGCTACTCAAGTTTCTCTTAGTTTGCCAGATTATGATACTCCTTATTATTGGTTTTTAAGACTATGGGACAATCTTAGTTCTTCAACTCCTTGGCGTCAGTTTGATACATCTAGTAGTATTGATTGGATAAGCGATAACTATGACAGAAACTTGGCTAGAAGTGCAGAACCAACTAAAACTTTTACTTCATATAAACATGAATTCCCGTTGCCATTATTTACCTGGTCTCCAGAGGATATTGTAATTGGCACTTCGTCTAATAGTTTTATTAGTAGCTCACAATATTATAATGATAGTAATACAGTGCAGCTTTGTACTGGTTCTATTTGTTCTTATCAGTGGTCTGTAACCGCTCCATCATATAACACCATTTTAAATCCCACCTCAGCTTCAACTAGTATTATCTTTACTAAAGCAACGAACACCACTGTTACACTGACTTCAACTGATGATGACATTTATACTTGTTCAACTTCGACGGCCTTAAATATTAATTATTCTTTGCCGCTGTGGAGAGAGGTTAAACCTTAGTTTTTTATGAAAAAAATCGGCTTCAGTTTAATTGAACTTATTGTTTCGGTCTCTATTATTGCTTTAGTGACTGGTATTT
>CAZHYP010000070.1:0-2131 GCA_964536885.1 uncultured Gammaproteobacteria bacterium
AATGAATGGCTTCGTCGTTTTTCACTGGTCTATTTAGAAGACCCGGTCTCTGCCACTGATCACAAAAGTTGGCAACAAGTTTCACAAGAACTTGGTTCCAAAATAATTTTAGCCGGCAATGATATTTTTTCCAGTCGCGCTGAGAACTTACGCCCGGCGCTAAAAGAAAATTTAGCAAACTCAGTAGTGATTATTCCGGGTGCAGTTGGTACATTGACAGAAAGTATAGAATGCCTTAAATTAGCCAGACGCCATAATTATAAGATTATAATTGGTTCTAGAAGAGGTGAGACTAATGACGATTTCATTGCTGATCTAGCTGTGGCCGCCGCCGCTGATTATTTAAAAGGTGGCGCACCCGTTCGTGGTGAAAGAGTTTCTAAGTGGAACAGGTTATTAACTTTAGAAAAAAATCTCTATGGAAATAAATAATGAAGACAACCCCGATCTTATAACGCCCAAGCCGGTAGTCTTAGTACTGCTTGATGGTTGGGGAATTGCCCCTAAATACTCAGGCAACGTTTTTGCTAATTTAAAACTCAAGACTTTTTCGGACTTGGTAAAAAATTATCCTTTAGCCATTCTTAGTGCTAATGGTTCAACCGCACAAGAAAGGTACCAGAAAATTGGTGCCCACGGAATGTTATCTCAGAAAATTTCTGAAGCGGGTCTCTCTCAGCTTAACTTAACTGAAAGTGAAAAATTATTATTTTCTTGGCATCATTTTAATGGTGGAAGAGAAAAACTCTTGAATGGGGAAGATTTAAAAGTTGTTTCTTCAAAAACCGGAGATAGACAGGAAGATTTTAAACAGGTTCTACCAGTCGTAATAAAAAATTGTTTATTAGATATTAAAAAAGGAACTCATGATTTTGTAGTCGTTGGCTTATCTAATTTAGATTTAGTATCGGCCACCGGTGATTTAGAGGAGTCAAAAGAAGCGGCTAAGTTTTTAGATAAAAATTTAGGAAAATTAGTTGATGCTGTCTTGAAACAAAATGGTGTTTTGATTGTCACTGCTGCTTATGGACACGCTGAATCAATGATTAATATGGCCACGGAATTGCCACAATCAGGTATAACTAATAATCCCGTTCCATTTATAATTGTAAGCCATAAGTATCAAGGCAAAACTATTGGCTTGCCCGACACTCTAGACGACGATCCTAGCCTCGTGGAGACCGTCGGTACTATAGATGACATCGCTCCGACTGTTTTAAAAATTTTAAACATCCAACCACCAGACTCTATTGAGGGAAAGAGCTTAATTTAAGTGAATATAAAAAACGACCACCAATTAAGTGGTCGTTTTTTTAAAAAAATAAATATCCAATTATGCCCACACTAGCACCCAGTAGTCCACCCATCAAAACTTGCAGCGGAGTATGTCCGATTCTTTCTAGTTGTTTAGGATAGGTGTTATCTAAGAAATCATCTTCTTCTAAATCTTTTACCAAAACATTTAAAGTCTTGCCGTGTTGCCCCATATAATTTCTCAGTCCGATGGCGTCGGAGATAACAATCACCGCGAAGACAAACGACAGGGCGAATTCAGCACTATAGAATCCGAAGTCTAAAGCTAAAATTGTGGCAATGGAAATAACCGTAGCAGTATGACCCGACGGCATATCCGAATAAGCAACTAAGTCGTGCCAGCGCAATTTTTTTCCCGCCTTAACTTTTAGAATCATTTTAATTCCTTGAGCTAGGGAAAACGCAATTATTGGATAAGCAAAGTAGGGTATAATCATAAAGATTAAATATCTAAGTTGGTTACTTTCTTAGCGTGAGTTTGAATAAAGTTCTTACGTGGAGCCACATTGTCACCCATTAACATATCAAAGATTTGGTCCGCTTTGGCGGCGTCCTCGTTGGTTACTTGTTTAACAATACGCTTAGCTGGGTCCATAGTGGTTTCCCAAAGTTGCTCAGCGTTCATTTCACCTAAACCTTTATATCTTTGGATAGTAATTTTAGCACCCTTTTTCTTATCGTCTTTAACAGCTTCATTTTCTTCACCTTCTTCAGTCTCAACGATTTCAGTTTCGCCTTCGTCGTTTTCTTCAACCACTTCAGCATCTTCTGGAGCGCCACCCATCTCAGCGACTAATTTTATTTTTTCTTCGTCACT
>CAZHYP010000071.1:0-2104 GCA_964536885.1 uncultured Gammaproteobacteria bacterium
GGGAACATAGTCTTAAATTTTTTAGCCGTCAGGTTGATAAAATAAATTCTTTAAAGCCTGATTTAATTGTAATCACCGGTGACCTGTTTGATGGCAATGATAGTAACTTGGAATCTTTTATTCCGCAGTTATCCCGTCTTAAAGCCACTGATGGCGTTATTTTTATTCCTGGTAATCACGACACTTACTTAGGTTTGGAGAAAATTATTCCTATTTTAACTAAATCAAATATTACTGTTTTAAGAGACGAAGCTGTCTCGGTCCAGGGTCTGGAAATTATTGGCTTAGATCTTCATAATCTAACTACCGACGACAATCCTTCTATTATCAATAATCTCTCAGCCTATAACGGACAAGCGAGAATTCTCTTAAAACACGTACCACTCGATATTACTTGGGCGAAAAATCAGCATGTTGGTTTGCAACTCTCAGGACACACTCATCATGGTCAAATGTTTCCTTTAAATATTTTAACCTATCTGTTTTATGGTAAATATGAATATGGTTTACATACTGATGGGGACTATAATATTTATACCAGCTCGGGTGTTGGCTCTTGGGGGCCACCTGTAAGAACTTTTAATCGTGCAGAAATTATTAATATAACCCTTAACTAAGTATATGAAAGCCAAAAACAAAAAACTTATTATTGTATCTCTGTTGTTTTTAATCTCACTAATAGTCCTTCTATTAGTTTTAAACAGAAAACCGGTCAACGTAGTAACTGACACCACTCCTTTTTTAGATGACAGCGGTCGTTTGGTGGTAACTACTTCACTTTTTCCGGTTTATGACTTCGCTAAAGTAGTTGGTGGTGACAAGGTTAGTGTTTCTTTAATTTTACCTCCGGGAAGTGAAGCTCACGCTTTTAAATTAACAGATAGCGGTAGGGAATTAATAAAAAAGTCAGCTATCTTTTTCTACACTTCGTCTTTGATGGAAAATTGGGCACCAGAATTATCTCAAGAAGTTACTCCAAAAACTAAAATAATCGCCACGGCGGAAAATTTAAATAACGAAACACTTGATCCTCACGTCTGGCTCGATTTTTCTAAAGCTCAAGCGATGGTTGATAATATTGCCACTGCTTATCAAACAATTGATCCCCAAAACGCCGCCTATTATCAACAAAACGCCAGCGACTATAAACAAAAATTAAAAGACTTAGATGATAAATATACTGAGGGGTTAAAGGATTGTCAGTTTAAAGAGTTTATTTCCAGTGGACATTTTGCTTTTGGATGTCTGGCCAGTCGTTACGGTTTAAATTATCAATCGGCTCAAGGATTTATCCCTGATGATAGTTTAGATACTGATAAAGTGGTACGACTTAGTAAAGAACTAAAAGACAAAAAACAACCTTACGTCTATTATGAAGAAATGATTATGCCTCACACTGGTGAACTGATGAGACAAGCTAGTGGCGCTAATTTAATGCCACTTAATGCCGCTCACAATGTTGGACCTTATGACATAGAAAGTGGGGTCACCTTTTTAAGTCTGATGGAAAGCGATTTAACAATTTTAAGAAAGGGTTTAATATGCCGCTGATTAAAATTTATTTTTCTAAAATTTGGCCTTGGTTGCTAGCAGTTGTAATTATTGTTGGTTTTTTACTTTGGCCGTACAGAATTTTAACTGAAAATTATACCCAATCTTTTAGCGTTAATAAGTCCAGTCATCTAATAACGGATAAAAGTGTTGTTGCTCTTCCGGAAACACCTAAAAATGTTTTAGTTTTTGGTGGTGACATTATGTTGTCTCGAACCGTAAACTCCAAGATGGAAAAATATGGCAATTATAATTGGCCAATGGAAAAAATCGCTCCTTTGTTTAGTGAAGCCGATTTGGCCATTGCTAATTTAGAATCTCCATTTTTATTTACAAACAATTATCAAGTGCTAACCGGTTCTTTTTCTTTCAAGGCTAATCCTAAAAGTGTCTCCGCTCTAACTTTAGCTGGCTTTGATGTTTTATCTCTAGCCAATAATCATATTCTAAACCAAGGGCAAAAAGGCTTAGTAGATACTTATAAAGTTTTAGACGATACGGGAATAAATTACGTTGGTTCACGCGAACATAACTTAGTTATTCGAGAGAGTAA
>CAZHYP010000072.1:0-2104 GCA_964536885.1 uncultured Gammaproteobacteria bacterium
GGGAACATAGTCTTAAATTTTTTAGCCGTCAGGTTGATAAAATAAATTCTTTAAATCCTAATTTAATTTTAATTACTGGTGATTTGTTTGACGGTAACGATAATAATTTAGAATCTTTTATTCCGCAGTTATCAAGACTTAAAGCAACTGACGGTGTTATTTTTGTCCTTGGTAATCACGACATTTATTTGGGTTTAGATAAGATTATCCCTATTTTAACTGAATCAAATATTACTGTTTTGCGAGATGAAGCTATTGCTATCGAAGGTCTAGAGGTTATTGGCTTGGACCTTAATGGTTTAACCACTGATGATAATCCAGCGGTGATTAATAATTTAGCAGCTTACAACGGGCAGGCGAGAATTCTCTTAAAACACGTGCCACTTGATATCGCTTGGGCGAAAAGCCAATATGTTGGCTTGCAACTTTCAGGGCACACTCACCATGGTCAAATGTTTCCTCTAAACATCTTAACCTATTTGTTGTATGGTAAATATGAATACGGCTTACATACTGAAGGATCTTATAATATTTACACCAGTTCGGGGATTGGTTCTTGGGGGCCGCCAGTAAGAACTTTTAATCGTGCGGAAATTGTTAATATAACCCTTAACTAATCATATGAAAGCTAAAAATAAAAAGATTATTATTGTGTCCCTGTTATTTTTGATTTCACTAATTGTCCTTCTGTTAGTTCTAAATAGAAAACTAGCCGACATAGTAATTGATACCGCCCCTTTTTTAGATGATAGTGGCCGTTTAGTGGTAACTACTTCGCTTTTTCCGGTTTATGATTTCGCTAAAATAGTTGGCGGTGATAAGGCTAGTGTTTCTTTGATTTTACCTCCAGGAAGCGAGGCCCATGCCTTTAAATTAACTGATAGCAGCAGAGAGCTAATAAAAAAATCAGCTATCTTTTTTCACACTTCATCTTTGATGGAAAATTGGGCGCCAGGATTATCTAAAACAGTTACTCCAAAAACCAAGATAATAGCCACGGCGGAAAATTTAAACAGTGAATCTTTAGATCCTCATGTTTGGCTTGATTTTTCTAAGGCCCAGACGATGGTCGATAATATTGCCACTGCTTATCAAACGATTGATTCACAAAACGCCGCCTATTATCAACAAAACGCCAGCGACTATAAACAAAAACTAAAAGACTTGGACGATAAATATGCTGCTGGTTTAAAAGATTGTCAGTTTAAAGAGTTTATTTCTAGCGGGCATTTTGCTTTTGGTTATCTAGCTAGTCGTTACGGACTAGGGTATCAATCCGCTCAAGGCTTTGTTCCTGATAATAGTTTAGATACCGATAAAATAATGCGACTCAGCAAGGAGTTAAAAGACAAAAAACAACCCTACGTTTACTATGAAGAAATGTTGATGCCACATACCGGTGAACTGATGAGGCAAGCCAGCGGCGCCAATTTAATGCCGCTTAATGCCGCTCACAATGTTGGACCTTATGACATAGAAAGCGGGGTAACCTTTTTAAGCTTAATGGAGAGTGATTTAACAATTCTAAAAAAAGGCTTGATATGCCGCTGATTAAAATTTATTTCTCTAAAATTTGGCCTTGGTTGCTCGCGGCGATAATTATTGTTGGTCTTTTGTTTTGGCCATACAGAATTTTAACCGAAAGCCATATGCAGTCTTTTAATGATAAAGAATATAATCATTTAGTAGCTGATAAAAATGTTGAAGTAAAAGCCATCACCCCTAGAAATGTTTTGATTTTTGGTGGCGATATTATGTTGTCTCGGACCGTAAACACTAAGATGGAAAAATACGACAACTATAATTGGCCACTAGAAAAAATTGCCCCCCTGTTTAGCGAAGCCGATTTGGCTATTGCTAATTTAGAATCTCCATTTTTATTTACGAATAATTATCAGGTACTGACCGGTTCTTTTTCCTTTAAAGCTAACCCTAAAAGTGTGTCCACTTTAATTTTGTCCGGCTTTGATGTTTTATCTTTGGCTAATAACCATATTTTAAACCAAGGCCAAAAAGGATTGTCGGATACTTATAAAGTTTTAGATGATGCGGGAATAAATTACGTTGGTTCACGCGAACATAACTTAGTTATTCGAGAGAGTAA
>CAZHYP010000073.1:0-1534 GCA_964536885.1 uncultured Gammaproteobacteria bacterium
AGTTTTTTGCTGTTATTAAGAGTAAAGACGACTTGTTGGAGGCAATCAACTGGGCAAAACAAAACAAGCAACTAATAACCATTTTAGGTGGTGGCTCAAACATATTAATCGTCTCTAAAGTAAAAGGCTTGGTTATTAAGAATGAAATTGTTGGAACCCAGATAACCGCTGAAACTAAGGATGCTGCTTGGTTAACAGGCAATTCCGGGGAGGTGTGGTCTAAATTTGTAAATTACGCTGTTAAAAATAATCTACACGGCTTAGAAAATTTATATTTAATCTACGGCACAGTAGGAGCCGCTCCGGTTCAAAATATTGGTGCTTACGGTGTCGAGCTGAAGGATGTTTTTGAGTCACTGCTAGCCTTCGACTTAAAAACCGGTAAAGAAAAAATCTTTAAATTATCAGATTGTAAATTTGGTTATCGCGATAGTGCATTTAAGAAAAAGTTAAAAGGGAAGTATTTTATTTATCAAGTGACCGTTAAATTATCTAAGAAACCTAAATTTAAAATCGATTACGCTGATATTAAGGCTGAACTTAAAAATAAAAAACCAGACTTAAAAAATGTTATTGCTGCTATTTTAAAAATTAGAAATTCCAAATTACCAAATCCAGTTAGCCTGCCTAATGCTGGTTCATTCTTTAAGAATCCAGAAATCAGTTCAGCGCAATTTAAAAAACTACAACAACAATTTCCGGATATTAAAAGTTTTCCCGCTGGTAAAAAAATAAAAATTCCCGCCGGATGGTTAATTGAGCAAGCCGGATTTAAGGGCAAAAAATTTGGATCAGTCTCTATGTACGAAAAGCAAGCTTTGATTTTAGTAAATCATGGTGGTGCAACCTCAACTCAAATATTAAAACATATTGACCGTGTACAAGCTGGTGTGTTAAAACAATTTGGTATCAAACTTGAACCCGAAGTAAACATTATTTAATTTTAAACCTATGACCGCAAACGAACTAAGACAAAAATATTTAGATTTTTGGAAAAGTAAGAATCACGCTGTTATTTCTAGCGCTTCTTTGATTCCAGAAAATGATTCTACTTTACTTTTTACTAACTCCGGCATGTTTCCGCTGGTGCCTTATTTACTTGGTGAAACTCATCCTGCCGGTGTTCGTTTGGCTGATAGTCAAAAATCATTTAGAACTGAAGATATTGATGAAGTAGGTGATTCTCGTCACAACACTTTCTTTGAAATGCTTGGCAACTGGTCACTTGGTGATTATTTTAAAAAAGAATCAATTGAATTTAGTTTTGAACTTCTTACAAAAGTTTTAGATCTTCCATTAACTAAATTAGCTTTTACTTGCTTTGCTGGTGATGCTGATGCTCCGAGAGATGAAGAAAGCTTTGCCTTTTGGCAATCTCAAGGAGTCTCTCCTGATCGAATCGCTTATCTTCCAAAAAAGAATAATTGGTGGAGTCCAGCTGGTACCTCAGGTCCATGTGGACCTGATACCGAAATATTTTATTGGACAGATGAAAAAAATCCCGCACCAAAAATTTTTGACCCCAATGATAATC
>CAZHYP010000073.1:1544-1953 GCA_964536885.1 uncultured Gammaproteobacteria bacterium
TGCAATATAACAAAACTGTTGATGGTAAATATATTTTATTAGAAAAACCCAATGTTGATACTGGCATGGGATTAGAAAGAACTATTGCTGTATTAAGTGGTTTTCCAGATGATAATTATTTATCTTCAATTTGGCAAAATATTATTAAAAAGATTGAGGAAATCTCAAATAAAAGCTATTCTGATAATCTACAACCTTTTCGTATAATTGCCGACCATATAAGAGCAGCTGTATTTATAATTGCCGACGGTGTTGAACCCTCAAATAAAGAAAGGGGATATGTCCTTCGACGTTTAATTCGTCGAGCTATTCGTCAAGGAAAATTAATTGGTATTGAAAATAATTTTCTTAAAATTATTGCTCTGGCCGTTTTAGATAATCAAGATAATTATGCCGGTATTTACCCAGA
>CAZHYP010000074.1:0-1939 GCA_964536885.1 uncultured Gammaproteobacteria bacterium
GATATCTGTCGCCTTTATCTTCAAGTCCAACAATTTTTAAAACACTAGGAACAATTTTTTTTATTTTTGCCGCTGGGGCACCGCAAACTTCCAAAGCAAAAGAAATATTTTCTTTTAAAGTTTTTTTGGGTAACAATTTAAAGTCTTGAAAAATAACTCCAATTTGACGACGTAAAAATGGCACGTCATGACGAGGGATTCTGGTAATATCCCAATCACCAACAATTACTTTTCCTTCATCAACTCTTTCTTCGCCAATTAATAATTTTACTAAGGTAGTTTTTCCAGCACCCGATTGACCAACAATAGAAACAAATTCTCCCACCTTAATATTAAGATTTATATCACGTAAAATCCTAATTTTATTAGCGTATGATTTTGAAACGGATTCAAATTTTATCATATTTTAGTTTTTAAAAGCTGTAGTCCGTAGTTTATTAATTTTTCATTATCGGAAAAATTGTTATTTTTATTGTCAGAACCAAAATTGATGACAATTAAATTTCCTAAAGCAGTTTTGATTCTAGTCATTAAACAATATCGAGCTTCGTTTAAATAACCAGTCTTAGAACCAATAATTTCATATTTATTTGAGGCAATTAACTGATTGGTGTTGGTTAAATTATGTTTTTCATTAGTGTTAATTGTAGAAAAAGAATACTTATAAGTAGTACTGATTTTTTGAATTAAAGGATTTAAGAAAGCCTCTTTAGTTATTATAGCATAATCAACCGGAGAACTCATATTATTTTCAGATAACCCTGTTGGTTCAACAAAAAAAGTTGAAGTAGCCCCCCACTCTTTTACTTTACTGTTCATTCTAGCAATAAATTCATCACGAGTTAACCCGCTGTTCCTAACTAAAGATTCTACCGCATTGTTAGCGGAACCAACTAAAGCCGAATATAACAAATCTTCAAGTGTCATTGTTTCACCATCTTTAACTTTTAATTTAGCCGATTCTCCCGGTTTACAATATTTATAATTATAATTTTCATCTTGTTTTAAATAAGTAACCACCGTAGATAAAGTTGGCTTAGTGTCTAGAAAAACTTGAGCCGCCACAACTTTAGTTAAGCTAGCCAGCGGTGAAACTTTTTCTCCATTTTTGTCCCATAAAACTTTTCCATCAGATTCACGAACAATAACCGCTGACCAAGCAGAAACTTGCGGTTCTCCGCCAGCTGACAATTCTTTGTTTAAATCTCTGCCAACTGATTTTAAAACCTCAATCTTAACATTAATTACTCCCGCCGAAGTAGCGGCGATTTTCTTAAATGCTACTTTATCTAAATCAACTACACGATCGGGGTGAGATTTTCTTTCTGGACCGTAATCATTAACTGTCACATCAACATATTTACCATTAGCCAAATTATATACTCTTAAGACGCTGCCCTTTCCAAAATCAGGAGAGGCGGTAAACATGCCCTTTTTGTAGCTATACCAACTCGCCTTTCCAACAGTTAAAATTTCGTTATGAGAAAAAACTGCTAGACGAACTGAAGAAAAAGGAATTTCTACTTTTACTTTGTTGACTTTAGGATTGTCAGTTGTTGGTAGTGGTTTCCAAACTTTTTTAGTATTATCAAAGAAAAAAACTCTTTTATAATTATCGTCCTTTTTGTTGTAAGAAATTTCTACCGAATAGGTTTTCCCTTTAGTTAGTTTTTCATTAATCAAATGAAAGGTCGGGGTAAGAGCGGTATATTCTAAAGGAGCCGCTACCGAATCTTCGGTAATAGCAATATATATTGGGTATTTGGCAACCACATCCAAAACACTGGCGGCCGAAGCGGAGTTAACACTAAAAAAGGTTAGTAAAAGAAAAAAGCTAATTCTGATAAAATTTTTAAACATAGATTTGTTTGACATAAATAAACAGTTAAACTTATACTTTAATTAATTGCCGAGATAGCTCAGTTGGTAGAGCAGCACA
>CAZHYP010000075.1:0-1717 GCA_964536885.1 uncultured Gammaproteobacteria bacterium
AAAAGAACAACTTAACTGGTGGTATGAGTTTTTAGTTGAAGAATTAAAAATGGACCCTAGTCGACTGTACCAAAGTGTTTATGCTGGTAGTGACGATGGAAAAATTTCTAAAGACGAGGAAGCAATTAATATTTTAAAAGAAATCTTTACTAAATATAATGTGTCTTGCGAGGAAGGACCGGTAACTACGGGTAAGGGAGAATTAGGATCGGGTGTTGCTTGTGATTTTTCTAAACAAAGAATTTTTGCCTATCGTGATAAGAATTGGTGGAAGAGAGGTGATGCGATTGGTGAACTTGGTGGACCAGACAGCGAAACTTTTTACGACACTGGAAAAGAACACAATAAAGCTTATGGTGAGCACTGTCATCCAAATTGCGATTGCGGTAAGTTTTTAGAAATTGGTAATTCGGTTTTCATGCAGTATCAAAAAGCCACTGACGGTTGGCAAGAACTTAAAAATAAAAATGTTGATTTCGGTGGTGGACTCGAAAGAATCTTAATGATTTGTGAAAATCAAAATAGTATTTTTAAGACGGATTTATTTACCCGCATTATCACTAAAATAGAAGAATTGTCTGGTAAAAAATATAGTGATGACGTTCGTTCGTTTGAGATTGTCGCCGACCACCTTAAATCCGCAACTTTTATTGTTGGTGATGATAAAGGCGTAGCCCCATCAAATACTGATCAAGGTTATATTGTTCGTCGTTTGCTTCGTCGGGCTATTCGTTTTGGTCGCAGTTTGGGTATTACCCAAAATATGTGGACCAAAGAAGTGGCTCGTGTAATTATTTCTGACTATCAAGAAACTTATCCAGAATTAAGTCGTAATCAAGCTTTCATCGAAGAAAATTTTGATAAAGAAGAAGAAAAATTCAACCGTACCTTAGAAAATGGTTTAAAAGAGTTTAACAAAATCTCTGGTGATATTGATGGTGTTACGGCCTTTAATTTGTACCAAAGCTATGGTTTTCCAGTTGAGATTACCGAAGAACTAGCTCGAGAGAAAGGGAAGAAGTTAGATTTAGCCGGGTTTAAAACAGAGCTTGAAAAACATCAAGAGCTATCTCGAACCGCTTCCGCTGGTAAATTTAAAGGCGGTTTAGCTGATTCTAGCGAGGCGACCACCAAGCTTCACACGGCCGCTCACCTTTTATTAGCTGCTTTACGTCAGGTTTTAGGAGACCATGTTACCCAAAAGGGCAGCAATATTACTGCCGAACGTCTTCGTTTTGATTTCTCTCATACTGAAAAAATGACCCCAGAGCAGATTACGGAAGCCGAAAGACTGGTAAATAAGGCTATTTCTAGAAAAATCCCCGTATCTTGTGAAGAAATTTCTCTAGAAGAAGCTAAAAATACTGGTGCGATGGGTGTTTTTGACTCAAAATATGGTGAAATGGTTAAGGTTTATACAGCTGGAGATTTCTCTAGAGAGATTTGTGGCGGCCCTCATGTAAATAACACTGGAGACCTAGGACATTTCACTATTGTTAAGGAAGAATCCTCAAGTTCAGGGGTAAGAAGAATTAAGGCGACTTTATCGTAACTTTTACTATTGACAAGCCTTAAACTTATCTCTATAATAATTTCATATCAAGATGTCAAAAGATAACTTAATATTTTTCAAGAATTGATAAGGCTATCAAGTCTATATCAAATTTTTTTTGTCTTAATGTCAAAACGTACCAAAGATAAAACCAAAAGTGAAGCC
>CAZHYP010000076.1:0-1654 GCA_964536885.1 uncultured Gammaproteobacteria bacterium
TCGATGCTATCCGTTTAAAGCTCGCTTCACCAGAAGAAATCTTTAATTGGTCTCACGGAGAAGTTACTAAGCCGGAAACTATTAACTATCGCACTCAAAAACCAGAAAAGGATGGTCTATTCTGCGAAAAGATTTTTGGTCCCACTAAGGATTGGGAATGTGCTTGTGGTAAATATAAAAAAATTCGTTACAAAGGAATTGTTTGTGACAAGTGTGGTGTTGAAGTAACTCGCTCTGTTGTTCGTCGTGAACGCATGGGGCACATCAGTCTACAAATCCCTTGCACTCACATTTGGTTTTTAAGAGGTATTTCTTCTAAGATCGGTTTATTACTTGGTTTAGGTATTCAATCTCTTGAAAAAGTAATTTACTTTGCTAGTTTTATCGTTACTGCTGTTGATGAAGATTTAAAAGAGGCTACTATTGAGCAAATTAAACACGAATACAAGTCCAAGAAAAAGAATATTGAAAACGATTATGCTCATAAGTCTAAACACAAAGAAGAAGGCGTTGATGAAAAGACTTTAGCTAAAGAAAAAAACGAAAAACTTGAAAGACTGGATGAAGATTTTAATGCGACTTTAAAAGAGCTTAAAGAACTTAAACCGCTTTTAATTATCTCCGAACATCAATATCAAAATTTAAGTTTAAAATTTGGTCATATTTTTGAAGCCGGTATTGGTGCTGAGGCAATCCGTGATCTTCTTTCTAAAATTGATTTAGAAAAGAGTGTTGTTAAACTTGAAGAAAAACTTTCAACTGCGATTGATTCTAAAAAAGAAAAAATGGTTAAGCGCTTAAAACTAATTAAGAGCTTAAACAACAATCATATTCGTCCTGAATGGATGATTATGACTGTTCTTCCAGTTGTGCCACCAGATTTGCGTCCGATGGTAGCTCTTGATGGTGGACGTTTTGCTGCTTCTGATTTAAATGATTTATATCGTCGTGTTATTAATCGTAACAATCGTTTAAAACAACTTACTGATTTAAATGCCCCAGAAGTTATTTGTCGTAACGAAAAGCGCATGCTTCAAGAAGCTGTTGATGCTTTAATTGATAATTCCGCTCGTCACTCAAAGACAGTTACTGCTTCTACCGGTCAAAAGAGACAACTTAAGTCTTTAGCCGATGCTTTAAAAGGTAAACAGGGTCGTTTCCGTCAAAACTTATTAGGTAAACGTGTTGACTACTCTGGTCGTTCCGTTATCGTAGTTAATCCAAAATTAAATCTTGATCAATGTGGTTTACCTAAAATCATGGCTCTTGAATTATTCAAACCATTTATTATTTCCCAATTAATTAAGAGAGAAATTGTTCATAATGTTCGAAGTGCTTCTCGTTATATTGAAGCTGGTCATGATGAAGTTTGGGATATTTTAGAAGAAACGGTGAAAGAAGCTTATGTGCTTTTAAACCGTGCTCCTACCTTACATCGTCTCGGTATCCAAGCTTTTAAACCAGTATTAATTGAAGGTAAAGCGATTCAAATTCATCCATTGGTTTGTACTGCGTTTAACGCCGACTTTGATGGTGACCAAATGGCCGTTCATGTACCACTTACTAATGAAGCTCGTCGTGAAGCTAAAGAATTAATGCTTTCTTCACACAACTTATTAAAACCTGCTACTGGTGAACCGATTGTAACTCCTTC
>CAZHYP010000077.1:0-1594 GCA_964536885.1 uncultured Gammaproteobacteria bacterium
ATTTTGCTCGACAGCGATGATGGTTTAAAAGAAAATAATTTTTTATTTAATTTAAAAAATATGAACAAGAAAATTTATTTAGTGACGGGGGCAATGGCAGTTGGTGTAATAGCCATTTTAGCTGTTGTGTTAAACAATGTCCCAAATAATCAGCTTTCTTTTGTTGATAATAATCAAGATCAATTTGTTAAAGCTGGCCCGAAAGCTTTTGGTAGTTTAGCGATGCTTAGCTCAGGTGTGGCTGGTGGCGCTAATCAATCTCAAGAATTATCAGCAGTTTCAAGCAGAACAACGGCATCTACTGGAGCGGTGGCACCAACGCTAGCAACTGGCATGGGAGGCGGCGGTAGTGATATGGCGATGTCTTCTAAGATGATTGCCCCGATGATGTCTTTTACTTATGTTTATAAAGGAGACCCTATTGAACTAACTGAAAACACAGGTACAGTTTATCGTCGTCTTAAAGGCGATGGCAACTTAAGTAATAATTTAGATAGCTTAATCAACACAAAATCTTTTGGTCCGCTTAACTTAGGTTCTTTCTCTAATTTGCAAACCTCTTATCTTTCTCTTCAAGAAGAAAAAAGATTAGGAATGAGTATCAACATCGATTTTAGAGAAGAAAATATTTATATTGGTCAAAATTGGACTCAGTGGAGAAGCGACCGTGATAATTGTGGCAGTGATCAAGCTTGTTGGAATTCATACCGCGTGAAAATAAATGATGTTCCTGAAGATTCAATAGTAATTAGCAAGGCCACTGATTTCCTAAACGAAAAAGGAATTAATCTATCTCACTACGGTGAAGCAAAAATTGATAATAACTGGCGCATAAATTATGAAGCTTCAACCGACAAAACTAATTATTACATTCCTGAAGAAGTTTCCGCTGTTTATCCTTTAGTAGTTGATGGTCAAACAGTTTATGATCAAAGCGGTAATTTAGATGGCTTGAGAGTAAGCTATAACTTAATTCAGAAAGCGGTTTCTGGTGTTAGCAACTTAACTTCATATCGTTATGAAACTTCTGATTACGAACTTGAAACCGATAGCACTAAAGTAGTGTCGTTAGCGGAAAAAGGTGGTTATGGTTCCGGTATTTATTACTACAGCGAAACTCAAGATAAAGTTACTTTAGAACTGGGCACTCCAACTAAATCTTTAATTCGCTTCAATAGATATGCTAATAATGTTAATGAGGAATTACTGATTCCAGCTTTAATTTTCCCAGTCACAAATGCTCCAGAAAATTATTACGGTTCCAGATTTATTACCGTTCCACTCGCTAAACAAATGATTACCGAATTAACTGATAGCTCTAATGGAAACTCTGGTGATGGCATTATTATGCCGATGGTTAGATAATTAGTAAAAAATAAAACCCCCGTAATTGGGGGTTTTATTATAAGTTAAAACTCTCGTTAATTTTAGGAATAATAATTTCGAGTTCTGGCAATTTACTTTTAATTAACTGAGCAAAGGTGTTAGTGGCTTGAATTTCACCGTGAACTAAAAATAATTTTTTAAGTCCTTTGGCGTGTAAAATAAAGTTTAATAGTCCGGTTTGATCAGCATGAGCACTAAGTTCGTCTAG